>NZ_JABUZD010000022.1:0-13886 GCF_014897875.1 Halomonas sp. 3A7M | reverse complement strand
ACTTTCAGCCGCTTTCTTTTATACCCTGTGAGAAATCCGGGCTAAAGCTGTGTTATTGAATACGGCACTGCAGACCCTCTTAGTTGAATAAAAGCCGCTTGTTTATCATTAAAACGACTCTTGGTAGTTACTCTGACGTTAAATGCACATCCCCCATGTGATAGCGCGGGAAAATCCCGCGTTGTGTTGTCCATAAGATACTCCGGCAGCGACGTAACATGCTCTTTGTGAAGCGGCATGCGATTGAACCAAAACTCAGCCCCACACTACTCCTGTGAAGCCAAGACACTGGGTCTTGGTCTGACCCTTCAGCAGGAGAGGCGTATGTCCATTCCTTGTCCTCGCTGCGCATCGACGCAGCTCATCCCCCGCCAACGTGGTCGCCAAATCGGTGCCGCTACCGGCATTCTCTCGGGTGGTTCTACGGGGGCGCTAGGGGCATTAAGCGGTGCTAAAACCGGTGCGACGTTAGGTTTTGTCGCAGGGCCAGTGGGTGCTTCGATCGGTACGTTCGCAGGCGCACTGCTGGGTGCGCTTGCAGGGGGCACGGCAGGCGGTGTTGCGGGTGCCAGGCTCGGTGAAGAGCTCGATAGTAAAGTGCTCGACAACGTCGAGTGTTTGGCCTGTGGCTACTCCTTTCGACCCCCTTCTCAATAAATCGTCAATCCATTTCCCTTCGTTGATCACAAGCACTGGTTGCCCGCCAACAGGCTAGGGCGGCGATGCCGTGTCTACCGTTTAGGAGTATCTATCATGAGTCACACCCTCCACTCTCAAGCAACCGCCGTTGACGCTGTTCTCTCCCACGGACAAGTCGATGCGCTTCCTTCGCGTGAGATGTCTGCTTTCGTCGAGCGTGAAAGCCACTTGAAGCGCCCTACACCGCCGCCCCGGCGTTACCGCGAACAGGCACGGCGCTTGGTCGATACCCGCGCCCTGGATCGCAAGGCATGGCTTTCGATTCGTCAGAGCGGCATTGGCAGCAGTGACGCGGCGGCGGCCGTAGGGCTGCATCCGTATAAATCGCCGTTGGAACTCTGGATGGATAAGACCGGGCGCCAATTCGATGACAAGGAACCCAGTCGGGGCGAGATCCTCACCAGCCCTTTGCACTGGGGGCAGGTGCTGGAACCCATCGTGGCGGAGCACTACGGACGACATACCGGCCATCGGGTACAACGCGTCAATGCCATTTTGCAACACGTCGAGCATCCCTGGATGTTGGCCAACCTGGATCGTGAAGTGGTGGGCAATGATGAGGTGCAGATTCTGGAGTGTAAAACCGCCGGAATCTACGGCGCCAAGCTATGGAAAGACGGCGTGCCTGAGTACGTGCAGCTACAAGTGATGCACCAGTTAGCCGTCACCGGCCAACAGGCCGCTGATGTCGCCGTATTGCTCGGTGGCCATGAGCTACAGATCCATCGTATCGAACGCGACGAGGCGATGATCGCGCAGCTGATCACGTTGGAGCGGCAGTTCTGGGACTATGTGGAGAACGACACGCCACCGCCAGCGGATGGGTCGGACTCGGCGGATCAGGCGCTGCGGGCGCTATTTCCCCAGGACGATGGCGAGACGGTTGATTTGTGCCAAGACGCGAGCCTTAGCCAAGCCTTTGCCGATCTACAGCGGGTACGACACACCCTGGACAATGCCAAGAAGGAAGAAGCCAAACTCAAGCACCGTCTGCAGCAGGCGATGGGCACCGCCACGTTGGCGATCTTTCCCAGTGGCGTGCTGAGCTGGAAGCAGACCAAACCTGTCAATCGGCTGGATACTAAAACGCTCCAAAAGGAACACCCGGCCCTGTGCGCCGCCTACCTTCACGCGCATCCCGGAACCCGGCGGTTGGTGGTGCGCTAATAGCGCTCATGTCGTCACACAGCGCCGCTGTACGCGGTTGCCGTATCAAATTAAACCTACGTTACCTCAACCAAGCACACGCCTCAGCGCGGCTCTCCGGCCGCCTGGGGCGTTTTGCGTTATGGGGTAGCCAACCATGCATCACTGATGTGCTGATGTAGTAAGGAGATCCTTATGCTTAAAGGCTTAGCCATTACCCCGCCCATCCTGGGGCGGATCACTATCGGCAAACTGGTCGAGAACAACGGCAAGCGTCTGCCACAGAAAGACGACCAATTCACTATCACGTCCCAACTCCAGACCAAGGAGGGCTGGATACGCCACCCGCTCGATGAACAGCTACGCAGCGCTCAGGAGGGCAAGCTCCGAACGATTCCCATCCGGCTGCTGTTCAGTGACCCCGACCTCAACCTGCGTGCTGAATACGCGCTGTTCGACCGGCAAACGGCCAGGCCACTGTGCGTAGGCGATGGCGAGCAGTGTAAACGGCGTACCCAGGACGGCATGGTCACGCTCGACTGTCCTTCCCCTGACGGTTGTCCTTTAGCCCAGGGCGGCGCTTGCAAGCCCTACGGGCGGCTTAACGTGTTGATTGGCGATGACGACCCACTGGGCAGTTTTATCTTCCGTACCACCGGCTTCAACTCGATACGCACCTTGGCCGCACGGCTCGCCTACTTCAAAGCGATTTCGGGTAACCGGCTGGCGTGTATGCCGTTGGAGCTACGGCTACGCGGCAAATCCACCCGCCAGAGCCGGGGCACGGCGATCTTCTACGTGGATATCACCCTGCGCGAGGGCTGGACGCTGGAAGAGACCCTGGCCGAGGCGCAGCGCCTGAATGAGTTCCACCAAGCCACCGGGTTTGATCAGAAAGCGTTGGATAAGGCCGCTAAGGCCGGATTTGCCAACGGGGCCTTTGAAGACAGTGCCGAGGAATCCATCGACGTGGTCGAGGAGTTCTACCCCGAGGCACCGCAAACGCCAGTGGGCAAGCAGGAACCCAATGCCCCGGTGACGCTGGCCGACAAACTGCAGGCCAAAAGCCAGCAGGGCCAGCCTGAGCCACCAGAACCGGAAAGTCCCGACCAGGCAGCACCACCGCCTGCCGACCATCCCCCACAAACCCCACCACGCGAAGCCAAGCGCGCCTAAGTGTGGATCTCAAACGTTAGCAACTCACCCCCTCTCTCGATTTAACACCACCACCGCTCAACGTTGCCCGCTGCCTGTTTGGCGCGGGCCGTTATGCCGTGGTTAACCGATAAACTGATAAGGAAACACACCATGCGTATTCTCACTCACGACCAACTCCACCGTACTGCCCCCGCCATCTTTGCTAGCCAACCCGATGAAGCGGTGTCGGATCGCTACGGCTTCGTGCCGACGATTAACGTGGTCGATGCCCTGCAGGCCGAGGGCTGGTACCCGGTTCGCGCCCAACAAACCAACGTGCGTCAAGCCGAGCGCCGTGACGTGGCGCGGCACATGATCCGCTTCCGGCAAGACCCTGACCGTCAACTCGCCGTCGGTGACAGCATTACCGAACTGGTACTCACCAATAGCCACGACCGCAGTGCCGCCTTTCAGCTCGATTTAGGGCTGTTTCGGTTGATCTGTCTTAACGGCATGGTCACGCCAGTAGGCGACGTGGGCGGTATCCGCGTGCGTCACGGTAAGCAGATCGTTGATGAGATATTAGAAGGCTCTATTCAACTCAGCCATCAAGTGCCCCGCATTGCGGAAGGGGTAGAGGCGTTTCAATCCACCTTAATCAGCCGAGGCGAAGCCCAGCTGTTTGCCGAGTCGGCTCTGTCGCTGCGTTACGGTGACGACTGGCAAGCGGCTAGCCCCATCCAACCCACCGATGTACTCGAAGCTCGACGCAGCGAAGACGCCAACGGCTCGCTGTGGAGTGTTTTTAACCGCACCCAAGAAAACCTCTTCAAAGGCGGCTTACGTGGCCGTTCCCCCACTGGGCGGGCCACTCGCACCCGACCGATCAACAGCGTCGCTGAGGACGTGCGTTTAAACCGCGCCTTATGGAAGCTCACCGAGCGATTCGCTGAGCTGAAAGGAGCAAGCCTCCCGTCCTACACCCACCACTGATAAGGAGATCCCGTATGACCTGCCAGATACCGCAACTCATTGCCGGGGAGACCCCCGGCACCTACCGTCTGACCAGCGACGTTACTGACGCTCAGCTATTACACCTGGCCAAGATGATCGCCCACAAGCGGCTTCGCAAGGGCAATAAGCTAGGGTGTCCTGATGAAGTTCACCGCTGCCTGCAAACCCTATTGCTCGACTACCCCTACGAAGTGTTTGGCACACTGCTATTAGATACCCAGCACCGACTGATCGCCTTCGATGAGCTGTTTCGGGGCACCATCGACTCCGCCAGCGTCTATCCCCGCGAAGTGATCAAGCACGCCATCGAGCACAACGCAGCGGCGGTGATACTGGTTCACAACCACCCCAGCGGTGATCCCGAACCCAGCGATGCCGATAGACGCATTACCCAGCGGCTCAAAGACGCCCTGGGATTGGTGGATATTCGGGTATTGGACCATGTCGTGGTGGGCCACGAAGGCTATGTCTCGTTCGCTGAACGGGGGTGGCTGTAAGGTCACCTTCACGCTGAACTCTCTTTACTCTCCTGCCTCACGCTTGCCCTGACCGGCAGCGTGGGGCGGGGGCTTTTCTGGTGGGGCTCTTTTTTTCTTTAAGCATCAGGTCAATAGCGTGAGCGGAAGGGCGTTTGAGCGTGGGAATGAGCGTTGGGCGTCGCGTGCTGTGGTAAAATGAAAACATTGAGACAAGGAGTCAGCATGGCGGATACCACCCACAAGCAACATGATACGGGCTATAAAGAGTTATTCAGCTACCCGGAGTTCGTGCAACAGCTCATTGAAGGCTTCGCTCCAGCCGAAATGGCCGAGTTGATGGACTTCTCGACGCTCAAGAACCACAGCGGTAACTACATCACGCCGCTGTTCGAGGAGAAGTTCGAAGACGTGGTCTGGTCAGTGGAGGTCACTTGGCAGGGCGTCACCCAGCAGGTGTTCCTCTACATTCTGCTGGAGTTTCAATCCTCGGTGGATCGCACCATGCCGATCCGGCTGATGCACTATGTGGCCTGTTTTTACGACCACTTGCTCAAGAATGGAACGACCACACCGCACAAGGGCTTACCGCCGATCCTGCCTATCGTGCTCTATAATGGTTCTGAGAACTGGACGGCCCGGCGTGATATCTACGACATGGTGCGCCCGGAACCGCCCGCGTTTCTGCAGGTCTACCAGCCACATCTGCGCTATTACTTGGTCGATGAAGGGCGCTACACTGATGAGGAATTGTGCTTACGCCAGACACCACTCAGTGGCGTGTTCAGTATCGAAAAGGCGTCTACAAATAGGAAAGGGCTGCAGCAAGCCGTGGATCGGATTGTGGCAATTATCCAGGCTGATCCCAACAAAGAACGTATCGACAAGATTATTACCCGCTGGTTGAAGCGTCACCTGCAGCGGCTTGGGGCTGAGGTCAACCTGGATCAGCTCAACAGTTTGGTGGAGGATAAAGACATGTTGGCAGAGAATTTAGAGAATTGGGCGCAGCAAGAGCGTCGTGAAGAGCGTGAGAAGGTTCTGCAGGAAACCGAGCAGCGCTTAAGGGAAGCTGAAAAGCGTGCTTTGGAAGAAAAGCTTGAAACTGTTCGCCATTTACTGGCGTTCGGTGTGCTCAGTGATGAGCAGATTGCCGAAGCCACAGGATTAGCGGTTGATGAGATTGCCAAGCTGCGGATCGAAGATAAGCACTGATCCCACCTTTCAACAGTTTGGTGGAGGACAAAGATATGTTGGCAGAGAATTTAGAGAATTGGGCACAGCAAGAGCGCCGAGCAGAACGGCAAAAGGTTTTGCAGGAAACTGAGCTGCGCGTAAGAGAAGCTGAACAACGTGCCCTAGAAAGCAAGCGCAACGCGGCCCGTAAGCTGATCGCCCGTACCGAAATGGATGACCAAGCGATCGCGGAGATCGCCGATCTATCGGTAGAGGAAGTTGATAAACTGCGTGCCGAGACCCAGCACTGATCCTGCATTAATTCCAGTAACCCCCGCCACACGTACAAAAAAGGGCAGCCACCGAATGGGGCTGCCCTTGCTGTATCTGCCTGTTTTATTTTTCACGTCTTAGCCGCTGTCGACCCCTTTCCCCTCAATACCGCCTCACCGGTATGGGGCGTCTCAGGCGCATCCGTGGGTTGCCACGGCACGCTACTGGCAGCGTCAATCAATGAGGCCTGCGTCAGGTGTGCATAACGCTGTGTGGTGGTGATATCCCGATGCCCCAATAACCGCTGCACCTCATACAGCGAACGTCCCGCATTGACCATAAAGCTGGCGAAGCTGTGGCGTAAATCGTGCATTCTTAATCCTGGCAGCCCTGCACGGCAGCGAACCTCATGCCAACGTTTGAAAATCGATACATAAGGCTTCTGTGTCTCAGGGTTACCAAACGGATAATCGCCGCTGACGCGTCCCGCTTCGTTCAGTGCCTTCAATACAAACAGTGCCTGCGGTGATAAATACACATGCCGCGTTTTCCCACTTTTGTTAATCGGAATGGTCCAGATCTGACGACGCAAATCAATATCCTCCCAGCGTGCGTTCAATACCTCCCCCCGCCTTGCCCCAGTAAACAGCAAGAACATCACAATCCACTTGAGCATGGGTGGTTTGGCTGTTTCAAGGACATCAATAAGCCGCTGGGTTTCTTCCGGTGACAAAAAACGCTCTCGGGCGTTGTTCTCGACGTACAGTTCAATAACAGCGGTAGGGTTCTCCTTGACTCCCGGTGTTTTCCACCGCAGCGCACAGTTAAAGATAAACCGCAGCAGAATGATCAATTTGTTGGAGGAACTGGGCTTGTGGGTTTCCCGGTGACGGCGAACCACTTTCATAATGCGCGCAGGCGTCACTTCATCAAGATAAAGATCCCCTAATGGCTCCAAAACGTGTGCTTTGAGTTGGCCCCAATCGTTTTTCCAGCTTTTTTTATAGCTGCGAGCATAGGGTAAATACTCATGCTCAATAAAGTGCCGCAGGGTCGGCACGTCCTTGCGCGCCTCACGTTCGGCATAAGGGTCACGCCCCAAAGCAATTTCCGCCAAGTGTGACTTTGCTAGGGCACGAATATCTGCCAATGGCACTATCTCGGCATTGGCCAATTTCTTCTCCACCTGATGGCCCCGATCTGCACGATAGCGCAGATAATAGCTTCGTTTACCCGATGCTAAGACTTTTAACACCAATCCCGTGACTTTGGTGTCGTAGTAGTCGATTTTGGCTTTGCCACGTGGAGATGACTTGGTACTCTCCACGAACTGTTGTGTCTGATTTTTCTTTGGCATAGCTTTTCAGTCCCTTTAAAACGCATTAATGCTACTATTGATAGCATAAAAGAGTCTTTTAGCCAATATTTTGGAGATTAATTCAATGAATCAAGAAGCGATGCGGTTTGCGCTTGCCATGCGCATAGGGCGCGCCGCCCTGGGGATGAGCCAGCAAGAATTTGCCAATGCGTTGGGTGTGGCGAAGTCTACGGTGGCACGAAACGAAACCCTCGATATGAGCATGCGCGCTGACACATTGGCTGCTATGTCACGGTTATTTAAAGAGTATGGGATTGAAATAGACCTGTTGGGGGCTGCCGATAGCTTAGACATAAAGGTCAACCTTTCAGCCATAAGTCGGTTGACAGAAGAGAAAAATAACGCTGGCACAGACAAGAAATGAGGGTTAAATATAGAAAAGCGCGTTTCTACCAAATGAACGCAAAACCGCATCACTCAGTGTTTCGTATGTGATCCATTGATAGCATAAGTGAATCAAAAATAAGAAATGTGGTAGAAAAGCGTGATTGGGGAGGGTTTTTAAGGTGATTAGTTAAATTAAATCAGTTAGTTAGTGGAATGTGACGCTATAAGTCTGACTCAGCAAGCCGACAACCTGGAAGGTGCCGACGGTTCAGACACTACTTTCGAAGCTCCGGTTACCCAGAACGAAACAGGTTCTGGCGCACTGGCCAACACCTTTGAAACTGGCGACCGTTTAGACGGCGGCGCTGATAGTACTAACGTACTGCGCGCTGACCTGATCGCCTCTGGCTCTGTTTCTGATAACTGGGCTCCAGCGATCTCTGCTGAAACTACTAATATTCAGGAAGTTTATCTGCGCGCCCAAGCTGGTCGCGTAGATGCTGGCGCTGACAACACTACTTTCGGCGCTACTGTAGACGCTGAGAAGATGGCAGGTGTTGAACAGTGGTGGACCGATGGTAGCCGTGCTGATATTCGTATTGAAGACGTCCGTTCGCGTCCGGTAGATACCATCCTGGGCATGCGCGAAACTGACCCCGAAGTAGGCTTCGAAGTTTACTTTAATCCGCTGTTCATGGAAGGCGGTCAGACTAGCCAGTCACAGCTGGTTATTCAAATTGCTGAGCTGGACGGTGGCAACGTCAACTCAGAAGCTGAACTGAAAAACATCAGCGTTAGCGCGCTGTCTTTCGAGCTGGCAGGCGAATCTGTAACGCTGGCTAGTGATGAAATGGCTGCTGCTAACACCTGGGCTGAACTTGAAACAGCACTGGTAGCAGAATTGGAAGCTGCAGGTCTGGGCGACCTGGAAGTCACTCGCGGTGACAACGGCCAGTTCCTGTTGTTTGATGCTGAAGGCCGTGCCTTCTCAAACCAGGGCGGCTTTACTGCTACTGCGACTACTGATCAGCAGATCGATATTCGTAACCGCATTACCCAAGAAGTTGAGACCCAGGAAGAGAAGACAGAAACGACGCTGGTTCTTGACGGTGCTGGTAATGGTTCACGTGGCGGTGACGTCAACATTGCGGCCATGTCAGGCGACCGCGGTATTGAAGTGATTAACGTTGCTGTTGACCGTGATAGCCACATCCGCTCTCTCCGTTCAGAAAACAACCCAAATGATACGGGATCTTTCTCTACTGAGCAGCAGTTGGAAGAAGTCTATCTGACGCATCTTGCTGACGGTGCCAAAGGTGATTTCCAGCTAGGTAGCCGTACAGTAAGCGATGACGGTGTGTCTGGTACTATTGATGACCGTCTGAACACTAACGGTCTTTTGGACGTTCGCGTTTTTGATGCAACAGGCTACTCTTCCAGCATTAAGCTCGGTGCATCTCTGACTGCTGGCGTTTTTGACAAGTACCTAGCTGGCGCAGAAGAGACCGTTCAATTCAGCTACCTGCTGGGTGACGGTGGTAACAACTTCAGTCTTGATGTTGATAACACTGTTGCAGCCGACGGCGACTTCGCTCTGGAAATCGTTGGTGGTGCCGAAGACGACCGTGTCAACCTGTCTGGCTTGGCAGTAAAAGACTCTACCTCTGTCAACGGTGACGAGGGTGTCAATACAGTCGAGATCAACACCACGACAGGTGCAACAGCTGACGACTTTGGTAACTATGCAACAGGCAATGCCGTTGATTTTTCAGCTGAAGACACTGCCTTTGCTGGTTTTGAAAACGTTGACCGTCTGGTTATTGCTGGCGACAACGATACCCGTCAGAACATCGTTACCGGCAACATGACCGCTATCGATGGCAAGAAAGTTGTGATTGCAACAGACTTGGCTTCTGATTTAGCTGGCAATCCTATTGCAGGAACTGGTGTCGACACCGATATCGTTCGAGCGCGCATCGATACCGAGCTGACTGTATCTGGCAAGAACCAGACGCTGGGTTCAGGCAACAACAACAACGATCAATTCGTTGGCGTTGTAGACGTGATCAACACTCGTCCGGTTCCGACCCAGAATAACTTGGAAGTGCTGCTCGACAACACTGCCCGTCTGGATGGTGAACTGGCCGTTGAAGCTTTTAACGTCAGCATCGAAGGCGCTGGCACCAGCGCGGTTCGTGAACTGGATCTGACCTCTGGCGGTCGTCGCAGCTCTGAAAACCTGGTTCAAAGCGCTGCTTTGGCCGGTGTTGGCAAAGTTGACCTGGACGGTACCCAGAACCTTGATCTGCACATTGCAAGCATGGCGTCTGGTGCTTCTGTAGTTGACGGCTCTGACCTGGGCGGCGACCTGGAACTGGCAATCAACGGAGGTCTGCTGACTGGCGCAACTGACGTGCTGACCGGTACGGCGGCTGAAACTGACACTCTGGCTGTATACGGCGGTGGTGCTCAGGCAACAGTTACGGCTTTCGAAACCATTCAATTGGGTCTGGCTGCTAACAACCAGTTCAACGGAGCGGTCACCGGCTTCTCTGGCGAATTCAACGCTGCTGCGGTATCCGGCGTTGAGCAGTACAACGTCGCAGCTTTAAGTGGTGCTGCTGAACTGATCAACCTGTCTGGTTCTGAGGTTGTTAACGTTGCGGCGAATAACGCTAATCAAAATCTGACGTTGATCGCTGCTGACCGTGCAAACGGCAACGAAATCACCGTTAACTTCGCTGGTGATTACTCAAGCGATCTGTCGGTTCAAGACTACCGTACTGTAACGCTGGATCTGGCTGCAGATACTAATTACGTCTTCAATCTGGATCTGAACACTGTAGACGGCACCAACGCAGGTACTACTTACGCCCGCACACTTGAAATTGTTGGTGGCGGTGTAGATGCGAATGGTGATGTTACCACTACGCTGAATATTGGCGATCTTGACACTGCTCTGAGCACTGTTGACCTGTCAGGCTTCGAAGGTAACCTGCTTAATGCACAGTGGGACGGAACTACTGGCACCAACGGTACGGTTGTAGCTAACGAGTATAACTTTAGCTTCAATGTTGGCGGTAACGGTACTTCTTCTGAGTTCATCTCTAGCTTTGACTTCAATGCCGACGCTAGTGAAGCAGGTATTGTTTGGCAGATCGATAACTTCCAAGTGTTTGGTCAGGGTGGTGTTGATTTGACTAACCAGTCAATCATCGATCTTCGTGATCTGGGTGTTGATAGTGCAGCAGACATCGTTGTTCAAGATGCTAATGACTTCTTCACCGCACTGAATGGCGCTGCACAGCAAGATTACTTCGACCAGGGATACACGGCCGCTGACTTTGCTGCTGGCGACACCGTTGTAACCTCAAGCGAAGGTCTGGATTTCACCATTCTGTTGAACGGCGTTACCTCTACTGACCTCGTAAACGAAAACTTTGCAGGTATCGCGTAAGCTGCCTTTGGCAACTTATTGACTGTACTGTGGTCGTAGTAAGGCCACCCTTCGGGGTGGCCTTTTTGTTTGGTGGCTGGTTTAATGCCGCCGAGAGCAAATAGTACTACTCAAGGAGATACCATGTTTCGCCAGTTGACCCCACTACAGCCCCGCGAACACCAGCAGTTGCGCTTTAATCCTCGCCAGCCTTACGACTTTGCAAAGGGGCAAATGCTGATTCCGTTAGTCGCGGCGGAAGCATCACGTTCCGCACGTGAAATGCCTATCGTTTTTCCGCAAAGCGGCGGTTTGCCCCAGGCGCTGGTCGGCGTTAACCACGGCCAAAATATGCATGTGAAAGAGGATACAGGCCACTGGATTGGCCGCTATATACCTGCCCATATTCGCCGCTACCCTTTTATGCTGGCAGCTGTTCCGGGGGCAGAGGGCTCAGGCAGCGAGCGGCAGTATATTATTCAGTTTGATGCCGAGGCGAGCCACTTGGAGCGCCCTGATGGCCTGGCGCTTTTTGATGACCAAGGGCAGGCCACAGAGACGCTTCAGCAAATTCAGAAGGTGCTTACCAATCTAGAGCGGGAAAATCACCGCACCCTAGGCCTGGTGGCTGAGCTAGAAGCGGTAGGCCTGCTGGCCGAGCGGCAAATCCTTGTGGGCGAGGAAGGCAAGGGTGGAAAGCGTCTAACCGGTATCCGTTTGGTGGATGAAAAAGCATTGGCTGCACTCGATGCCGATACGTTGGCTAAGTTGCGCACCAGTGGCGCCCTGGCACTGGTGTACGCACACCAGATGTCGCTCAACAACCTCAAAGATGGCCTGCTAGCGCAAATGACCCGCACACCAGATGTGGCTGATCCACCCATGTCGTTAGATGAACTCTTCAACGAAGGCGATGACGACTTTGCCTTCGATTTCGATAGTTAATTCTTACAATCTGGGAGTTATCCATTGCCGGTAAGTTACAAACCTTGACCAACTGCGAAACCTCGTACAGCACCTGCGAGTTCTTTGAAGCTGTTCAGTATCAAGTGATGAGCATCTGGGTAATGGATGAACAAACTCAGTGCCTAAAGTAGCTAGCCCTATAGCTCGCCTCGTTGGTCTTGATAGCCATATCTTTCCTTACTCGGCGTGGCTTGCATAAAAACGACTTTCAATGATGGTACGCGGGTCTCAGGTTCTGGGGCGTTGGTGGGTCGCAATGGTTTGAAATCAACCCAGCAATATCGGTCGTCTGCATGGTATGCGTCAAGCAATGAGTTTTTGGATGATAAGGCAGGGCCAACGCTAGAGAGATGCTAATCGACTCCCTTTATGGACGGTGTTTAGCGCGGACCCTAGATGCTGAGGGAGCAGCTTATTGGCGTGCCGGAAGATATCGATACATACCTATTTGGCTAGAAATACTTCGATTGAATGTATTCTATTGAGCGACGTCAAAGGTATGGAATGAATATTTTTACCAGGCTGGTTGAATTAAGTACAATGCCGCGTTGGTTTTAGGCGACGAGATTGGGAAGTGATGGCGAAATTACCGAAAAGCATTGTTATTGAAGGACGTCGTTACCCTACGTGGGCATTAAGCGCTAAATCGCGTAAACAGCTGATAAACCTAGACTGTGTAGATGCGCATATCGCAGAGCTTCATCAACGGCTAGCGCATCATTATGTTGCTCGTGAGCATTATCAATTACTGCTGGCGAGTGCGTTGCCAAAACCCCATCGGCAGCCTTCAGTATCCGAAACCACCAGAAGTTTTTGGCAAAGTGTTTCAAAAGAATGGGCTCAAAAGCACTGGCCCACTAGAACGGCTACGTTAAGCTTGATCACCTTTGAATCGACTGGCCATTATCGGCAAGGAGATAGAGTGTTATGTTATGTAAAAGGTCATGGGGTGGTGGGTTGGGGAGTGGTTGAAATAGATATCCACTCAACCAAAAGGCATTTGGCCTGGCGAGTAAGCGTACCGACTCTGGATAAAGCGCTGCCTGCTAAAGCACTAAAAGAGTTTTCGCTACGCCACCCGAGTCGTTCATCGCAGTTGCTGCCAGCAGCAGCTGATATTGAAGGGCTATTGTCAGCGCTTGCAGCAAAAGCCGCATAATCGAAGGTTCATGAGATGCGTACGCTTTCGATATTCACGTGCACAGCTGTAATAATTCATCTCTAATTTTATGATTACCCATTAAGGAGCTATGTATGGCGAAGGATAAAGCACAAACAGTAACTATCGACGGTAGTGAATACAATGTGTCAGATCTGTCTGAAAATGCACGCAACCAGCTACTCAACCTGCGCGTGACTGATCAAGAGATTCAGCGTTTGAACCAGCAATTGGCTATCGCGCAAACGGCTCGCGCAGCCTATGCGCGTATATTAAAAGATGAGCTTCCGGAGCCACAAAAGACGCATTAAAGATAATCCCGCCTTATTCACGAGGGCGCTGATTGAGCGGTCTGAAGGTACTGGCTGTTGGCATTGCTTATCAGGATCGGCTTCTTCAGCGCGAATGGCCGTTGAGTAATGCCAAAACGCTGAAATTTTCCCGCTTTCTTATAGCTCTTTGGAATCAATGGCGACCGTCCAAGCAGCCGTGATCGCCGACCGCCGCTCCGATCGCTCGCTTTCTGATGCTGTGGTGGTCTCGCAGGAGCGTCAGCTCAGTGCGGTCAGCTTCGGCAACCCCTTCAGCAGCGTCAGCCACCACTTGTCGGCGGCGGCCCCCAGATGAACGGTGATTCGCCGAGCGTGCAGCCTCAGCGTGGCGGCGACCTTCAGCACCTGCTCGCGCATCCGGCTGAGG
>NZ_JABUZD010000170.1:0-23159 GCF_014897875.1 Halomonas sp. 3A7M | reverse complement strand
GGTCAAGGTGGATTCCCGATAACCCCACTCGGGAATGACGGTGCGGTGAGTCGGGAGTGACGTGCGATGCTCGCTGTGTTATGCGGGGATAGTGCTAGTCAGCCTTAACTGACTGGCATTACAGCCTAGGCAGGCTTTTTGCTGCTTAAATTTAAGAGGCTAACTTCAGGGCAAAGCCAATAATTAGCGTTCCAAATACCCAACGTTGTAGTGTTTGCCTTGTTTGATGACTTTTAAACCAGCGTTGCATCCGCGCTCCCAAGCAGGCATATAGCGCATCGTAGAGAAGCCCGACGCCCACTAGCACAGCCCCCAATAGCGTAAACTGGAGCGCAACGTCACCCTGTTGGGTGTGGACGAACTGGGGTAATAACACCGAACAAAACAGCAGCGATTTTGGGTTCAGCAGGTTCGTTAACAGACCCCGTCTCCAGGCTAAGTAATAGCTACCGGTGAGCGATGCTTGCGGCTGGTTAGTATCAGTGCTCCGTTTGCTACGAATCAGCTGTAAGCCCACCCAAATCAAGTAGGCCGCACCGAGATAACGAACAGCATCAAAAAGCCACGGAGCGGCGACAAATAGGGCGGCCAAGCCCAAACCGGCTAACGCCACATGCAGTCCTCGGGCGATGGCTAACCCTAGCGCGGTGGCTAGCCCATGCCCGCGGCCTAGCGTACTACTGGTATGCAGTACCAATAGCATATCCGGGCCCGGAATCAGGTAAACAATGGCTAATGCGCTAATAAAAAGACCGATTTCCATCACCGCTCCCTCAAGATTTCACCTAGTGGCTTGATAAAGGGCATGGTACCGTTAAATTGGTGAGTGATTTCTTGCCATTTACGCTCATTTAGTATTGGTTATTGATATTTTGTGCCAATTAAGAGTAAGGAAATGCTTGTTTATGCCAAATGATCAATTAGATGCTACCGACCGACGCATTCTTGCGTTGCTACAGGGGGATGCTCGTTTAACCAATGTGGAACTCGCAGAGAAAGTAAACTTGTCGCCGTCTCCCTGTTTACGCCGAGTGCGACGCTTGGAAGCAAGCGGCATTATTCGTGGCTACCACGCAGAGCTTAATCGTCGAAGTGTCGGGCTGGAGCTAACGGTGTTTGTGGGCATTAAGGTAGAACGACATCATGAAGAGCAAGCCAATGCTTTCCGAGAAGCCGTGGTTAAACTGCCGGAAGTAGTCACTGCGCATTTGGTGTCTGGTGAATCAGATTTTCTGCTACAGGTGGTAGTGCCTAGCTTGGCAGCTTACGAGGCGTTTTTAACGGGAACGTTGCTGCGCTTACCAGGAGTGAGCGATATTCGCAGCAATTTTGCTATTCAGCCAGTAAAAGAGTATGGCACATTGCCATTGGATAATAGCGATTAACGCTACATTACTAACCCCGCCAGTGACTGTAATCCGACGACCACCGCCAGAACCACAATGCCTAACGCTAGGCTGGTTTTAAGCGCGTGACGTTTCCACATAAGTTCTACGCGGTTGCCAAAGCGGTGTACCAGCCAAGCAAGGCCGAAATAGCGAAGCCCACGGGCTAGCAGTGCGGCCAGCACAAATAGCAAAATTGGATAGCCGGAAAGCCCGGCGGTAATCATTGCCACCTGAAAAGGGATCGGCAGTATGCCAATGGCTAAAATTGCGGCAAAACCGTACTGGTCAAAGAAGGTTTGGAAAGATTGATAGCTTTGTTCAATACCCATAAATTCGATAAACCACGTACCTACGGATTGATAAAGCACCATGCCGACGGTGTAGCCCACAATAGACGCGATCAGGCAGCCGAGAGTTGTCGCGGTGGCAATTGCCCAAATGCGCTGCTTGTTAATCGCCATGAGCGGGATTAACACCAGCTCTATGGGAATTGGCAAAATAATGGTTTCTAAAAAAGATAGCGTGCCGAGTAGCCGCAGCATGTTTTTCGAGCCATTAATACGCTCGAACCACTGCTTAGTCCGTGTTGTTGAAAGCATTTTATGGTCTCTACATTTTGTTATTAATACGCCAACAGATGGCGGCTAAAGGGCTGTAGAGACCAAACGCGAAGAGCCACCGTGCGATCAAGGCAAGCAACCACTGGCCAAAGGGCTGGCTGCGCAGCGTACTGAATACTTCCCACATACCACCTGCTTGATTAGGGTTAATTTGTCAGACCGCGATGATAAAAAAGCTTTCGCAGCGTAGCCCATGCAGGAGAGAAAAGTAATAGCATTGGGCTGATTAGTGCTTTCCCAGCGGGCCATACTGTGTGTGCGCTGTGCTATTGTCTAACGTAGGCCAAGTTATCGGGCTATTCGCTATTTTTTGATGATGCGAGCAGAAGATGAGTTATAAGTCTCCAAGTGCTGAGTCTTTACATGCTAAGTCTCTTCAGGCTGGGTCTCCACTTGCTGGGTCGCCGCCTGTTTTTTGGCGCGACTCACGGCTGCCTTATGTCGAACTGCGTAAAATCAGTGATGCGAGGCAAGTGTGCTATGCCCCTCATAGCCATGTTCACTGGTCGGTAGGGGCTATTACGTCAGGCAGCAGTACGTTTTTCTATAGGGAATCGACTTACCCGATTAGCGCCGGTGACTTGGTTATGATGAATCCCGACTGGGTGCATGCCTGCAACCCCATTGAGAACGAACCCTGGGCATATTTGATGCTCTATGTGGATGCACAATGGCTAGCGGATTTACGCTATCAAATAGGCACGCTTAGTTCCCCGACCTGGAGTGATATTGATACGGCGGTGGTCTCACAGCCAGCGCTGTATACTCATTATTGTGAAATGGCGGCTTGTTTATTGGATAAGCAATGCGCTCTCGCTACCAAGCACGCGTCGGTTACCGGGTTTCTTACCGCATTGATGCTGGCATTAGCGCACGAGACAACCGTCTCTAGGCCACAGCCGCCGGAGGGTTTGCAGGCTGCGGCTGCCTATTGTGACGTGAATGCGGCTTTTGATGTGTCATTGGAAACGCTATGTCAGTTAACCGGCTATAGCGCTGGCCATCTTATCCGTGCGTTTAAGCAGCACTATGGGCTTACCCCCCATGCTTATCTGATTAATCGCCGTGTTCAGCTTGGCCAGCGGGCGCTTAGGCAGGGGGAGTCGATCGTTAATGCGGCTTTATTAGCCGGTTTTAACGACCAACCCCACTTCCAGAGAACATTTAAGCGGTTAGTGGCGGCAACACCCAATCAGTATCGCTATCCGCTACTCAAACAGCAGGAAAATAGCGCTGGCAGCTAGGCCAGCAGCCAGCGTGCGGTTAATGGTAAGCAGAACGAACGGACGGTGAATATAGCGTCTAAGAAAAGCACCTGCATAAACCCAGCTGGCCAATGACAACCAACAAATGGGTAGGTAGAGAGCAGCGAACAGCCATAGCTGGTAGGGGTCATTACTGCTGGTGTAAGCCCCAATGCCAGCGGCAGACGCCAGCCACGCCTTTGGGTTTAACCACTGCATCAGCGCGCCGGTCATAAAGCCCGGTGGCTTATCTGTACTCTGGCCGCGAACAGCGCCATCATGTTGGCAAAGCTGATAGCTTAAGTAAAGTAAGAAAAGTAGCCCCGCCCAGCGTAATATTTCCTCCAGTAGTGGCACTACGTTTAGCAGTGAGTAGAGCCCCGCGCCAATCGCCAGGAAAAGCACTAGAAACCCCAGGGTCGCCCCCGTGACAAAAATAAGCCCTTTGGCAATAGGGTAGTGGGTGCCGCTACTCAGGCAAACAAGGTTGACGGGACCTGGTGAAATAGACGCGGCAAGGGCAAATGCTGACATCGGTAACAGTAGTGAAACGCTCATGGTTGTCCTCCTAAACAGAATCAAGAGCTTGCAAGAGCGCGAGAAAAGAGTATTGAACAAAATTGAGATGCCACGACATTGCGCAAGATTCGGGTAGGCCGGATGACACGGTCTGGTTAAGCTTGTTCTATGTTCAGAGAGCCCTGTGCTTTTCCTCGTTTAGCTCCGGTGAGAACGTCTTTATGAATGACTATGCCCGTATCGAAAAAGCGATGTCCTACATGGTGGCCAATGCCGCTAGCCAGCCAAGTTTGGAAACGGTGGCGGCTCAGGTGCATTTGAGTGCTTACCATTTCCAGCGGCTGTTTTGTCGTTATGCGGGTATCAGCCCTAAGCGTTTTTTACAGGCGTTGACCTTGGAGCGGGGCAAACAACTGATCGCATCGTCAGAAAGTCTTACCAACACCGTGCATGCGCTAGGACTAAGCGGTGGCTCGCGGCTTTATGATCACTTTGTGCAGCTAGAAGCGGTCACGCCGGGTGAGTTTAAGCGCCAAGGGGAGGGGGTTGAGATTGCCTATGGCGTGCACCCTACACCTTTTGGCGAAATATTGGTGGCGATGACGCCGAGAGGAATTTGCCGGATGGCCTTTGTGGCGTCTACCAGCCAGGAAGCGTTGCTGGCAGAACTCGTAAAACAGTGGCCACGCAGTACGCTATGCCATCGCCCTGATGCCACCCGTTATGCGGTAGAAGCACTGTTTACAACATCTGCAGAAACGACCACAAAAGCGACATCTGCCACGCTATCGCTCCACGTGAGCGGCACTAATTTCCAGATTGCTGTATGGCGCGCGCTGCTCACTATTCCTGAAGGGCAGTTGGCGAGCTACTCGCAAATTGCCCAGGCACTTGGCATGCCGAAATCATCTCGAGCCGTCGGAAATGCGGTGGGTGCTAACCCTATTGCACTGTTGATTCCTTGCCATCGAGTGATTCAGCAAAGTGGTGCGCTAGGCGGCTATCGCTGGGGGATTGAAACCAAACAACAGGTCCAGGCCTGGGAAGCGGCGCAGCATTCTCCTCAGCTTGAGCCGCATTAGCGCTGACTTTAGTGTCCAAATACCGACCAGCCGGTTTCTTGGGCAAACATTTCCAGGGCACGAGTGCCCAGTAGGCTATTGCCGTATTTATTCAACCCCGGTGACCATACGGCAAGCGAACCACGCCCAGGTGCAATAGCCAAAATTCCACCGCCAACGCCACTTTTGCCGGGCAGACCAACGCGGAAAGCAAACTCCCCCGACGCATCGTAGTGGCCGCACATCATCATCAATGAATTAATCCGTCGCGCTCGTTGGGGCGATACCACGCGTAAATCACTTGGCCGGTTGACACCGTCCGATGCCAAAAACAGTCCTGCGTGAGCAAGCTGTTCGCAGCTCATGGCAATTGCGCACTGGTGAAAGTAGGTGCCGAGAACTTTATCGACATCATGGCGCAGGCGGCCAAAGGCTTTCATAAAGTGCGCCAGAGAAGCATTGCGGTCTTTGTGCTGCATTTCCGAAGCCGCTACCTGATGGTCAAAACAGATACTGTTATCGTCGGCGATATAGCGCACAAAGCTAAGAATTTCCGCCAGTGTCTCTTTAGGCTCGTGACCCATCATGATGGCATCAACAATCGCAATCGCCCCAGCATTAATAAACGGATTGCGCGGTTTACCGCTTTCATGCTCAAGCTGCACGATAGAGTTGAACGGGTCGCCAGAAGGCTCACGCCCGACCCGTGACCACAATCCATCCCCCCATTTGCCCAACGCAATGGTTAGCGTAAAAACTTTGGAAATGCTCTGGATTGAGAACGGTGTAGTGGCGCAGCCCGCAGAAAAGCGTTGGCCGTCTACCGTAGCTAAGCTGATAGCGAATTGGCTGGGGTCCACATGGGCAAGCTGGGGAATATAGTCAGCGACATTTCCGCGCTCGGTTTCAAGGGCAAGCTCGGCGGCAATCTTATTGAGTAACTCTTGCATGTAATACGAATTCGTTTGGCAGCGTGAGGCGCTACCCTAGCGGAAATTAGCAGGCTTGTCTGCTGGCGGTTGATACCGAAATGCCATGGCTTATGCACGTTGTTGAGAGGTCTTGTCCGTTGCTAACTAGCTGTTCGGCGGCTACAGTTCGGCTACTTTCAGCAAGGGCCGACGGGCATGACCACATTAATGATTCAGGGAACTACCTCGGATGCGGGCAAAAGCACGGTGGTTGCTGGGCTTTGTCGCGTGTTAAAGCGCCGTGGTATTTCAGTCGCGCCATTTAAACCACAGAACATGGCACTGAATAGCGCCGTGACCAGTGATGGCGGTGAGATTGGCCGCTCCACTGCGTTACAGGCGCAGGCGGCGGGTGTGGTTCCCCATAGTGATATGAATCCGGTGCTATTAAAGCCGGAGACGGATCGCGGAGCCCAAGTGATTTTACGCGGTAAAGTTCATGGCCATATGGATGCACTGGATTACCACGCGTTTAAGCGCACGGCGAAAGAGAGCGTCATGGCGGCATGGCAGGCCTTGGAAAGCCGCTTTGATGTGATCATTGCCGAAGGCGCGGGCAGTCCGGCGGAAATCAATCTGCGTAAAGGCGATATCGCTAATATGGGCTTTGCCGAAGCTGCCAACTGCCCGGTTTTGTTAGTAGGCGATATTGACCGCGGCGGTGTGTTTGCCCAGCTAGTAGGAACGCTGGCGCTATTAAGCGACAGCGAGCAGGCTCGCACGAAAGGATTTATTATTAACCGTTTCCGGGGCGATATTGCCCTTTTAGAACCGGGGCTTGAGTGGTTAGAAGCGCGTACTGGCAAGCCAGTTCTGGGCACCTTACCTTACTTGCAGGGCCTACTGCTGGATGCTGAAGATAGCATTGGTCGGGTTCACGCTGAGAAAGCCAATCACACCCTTAAGGTGATTGTTCCCGCGCTACCGCGTATCAGCAATCATACGGATTTTGATCCGCTGCGCTTACACCCCCAGGTATCGCTTACCTTTGTAGGGCCAGACCAACCGATTCCACCTGCTGATGTAATGATACTACCGGGGAGCAAAAGCACCGCCAGCGATTTAGCTTGGCTAACACGCCAGGGCTGGAGAGACGCGATTACTCGCCATTTGCGCTACGGTGGCAGGGTGTTGGGGATTTGTGGTGGTTTTCAAATGCTGGGTGAGTGGATAGATGACCCGGACGGCTTGGAAGGCGCTCCCGGGAAGGTAGCGGGCTTGGGGTTGTTGCAGGTATCCACGAGAATGGTCGCGGGCAAGCAGTTGCGCAATGTCAGCGGCGTTATGGTCGGGCAAGAAGCGGCTGTGACGGGCTACGAAATTCACAATGGTGTGAGCAACGGGGCTGCACTCAATCGGCCGCTGTTTGATCTAGGTAGCCACGTGGATGGCGCTATCAGTATCGATGGCCAAGTGATGGGCACTTACTTGCATGGATTGTTTGATCATCCTGAAGCCTGCAAAGCGTTGCTCACTACGTTAGGGCTAGCAAGTGCGGCACCCGTTGATTACCGTGCCCACCGCGAGCAAGCGCTAGAACGACTGGCTGATACGCTGGAAGCGCACTTGGATATTGATGCGGTGTTGGCATTATTAATGCCAGCAAGTAGCGCTAAATAGTCTCTTTCCCCCAGTGCTCTAGAAGAAGATCAATAAATAGCTGAGCGGTGCTGGATAGGCTATGCGAGTTGCTGCGTACCAAGCCAATAGAGCGCTGAATACGTGGTTCGGGCAGCTCCCGAGAGCAGAGCGTGTCGTGGTCTGGGCCGGGCATGGTCATGCGCGGCAAAATAGCCACGCCTAGCCCCGATTCGACCAGCCCTAATGATGTGGATAGATGTTGGACTTCGTAAAAGCTATTGAGGTGAATACCCTCTGCTGATAGGGCATTATCCAGTAGCGTGCGATTTCCACTATCTCGGCTCACCGTGATGAGTCGCACATCTTCAAGGTCGCTCCACTCAATTTTTTGTTTGCTGGCGAGCGGATGATCAGAACGTAACGCCAGTACAAAAGGATCTCGAAGCAGCGGTGTAAATCTCACCTCAGAGCTTTGCGCGCTGATCATGTTGATGCCGAAGTCAGCCTCGCCATTAATAACTTTTTCCAATCCCTCGTTAGCACTGACATCTAGAATCCTGATGCGTATGCCCGGCCACGCCTCGCTAAACACGCGAATGACACTAGGTAAAAAGTAGAATGCCGCGGTCGGCAAGCAGGCAATCGTCACAGTGCCTTTTTGGTGTGTGACTAACTCCCGAATCCCTAAAATAGAGGATTCATACTCCTCTAGCATGCGTCTGGCCCGGGGCAAAAAATCTGCCCCGATAGGCGTCAGTCGAGTACGCCTAGTCGTTCGCTCAAGTAGTTCAACTTCAAGGAGTTCTTCTAGTTTTTGGATGCGCCGAGTGAGGGCGGGTTGAGACAAATGCAGGCGCTGAGCTGCCTCATGAAAGGTGCCTAATTCAGCGACTAAAACGAACGCATGAAGGTCAAGAAATTCGAGTCTATGCAGCATAGTATTGTTGCGCAAAAGAAGTGGATTAATAACCAAAACACATTAATGCAAGAAATGGATTTATAGCAATCTATATTTGCATTTGAGACATTAAAGATTGGCTGACATTCTCCGTGCATACAGTCATCGCGAACTATGGCGGAACGATATGAACAGCATTCCTTGTGTCATTATGCGGGGCGGCACCTCTCGAGGCCCCTTTATTCGCATGAAAGACCTGCCCAATGACCAAGCCCAGCAGGCCGACATCCTACTTAGCTTGATGGGCTCTGGGCATGCGTTACAGATTGACGGTATTGGGGGCGGCGACCCGCTCACCAGTAAAGTGGCTATTGTAGAGCGCTCATCGCACCCTGACGCCGATGTTGACTATCTATTTGCTCAAGTGGATGTAGTGAACAAACGTGTCGACTTCAATCCTAACTGCGGCAACATGCTCTCTGCTGTAGGTCCGTATGCCATAGAGACGGGGCTGGTAGAACCGCAAGACGGTACTACCGTGGTGAAAGTGCATAACTTAAACACCCAGCGGCTGATTGAATGCCATGTCCCTACACCGGGGAAACAGGTGCAGTACGAAGGCAGTGTCACCATTAGCGGCGTTCCAGGCAGTGCTGCGGGCATTCAGCTCAGTTTTTTAGACATCATGGGAAGTAAAACAGGCCACCTGTTGCCCACCGGAAAAGCATGTGAAGAGATTGCGGGTGTTGAGGTGAGCTGTATCGATGCGGCTACCCCTATTATGCTACTGCGTGCCGAGTCGGTCGGGTTAACCGGCTATGAGTTACCTACCGAATTGGATGATAACGCGCCCTTGTTAGCACGTTTAGAAACCTTGCGTCGTGAAGCGGGGCTGCGGATGGGGTTGGGCGATGTTAGCCAAAGCGTTCTACCAAAGGTCGTGCTGATTTCAGCGGCTGAAGCGGCATCGCATACGCTTAATGTTCGCTATTTTGTGCCTCATCGCTGCCACAAAGCGATTGCCGTAACAGGGGCGATGGCCGTTGCGGCGGCGATTAATCTGCCTGGCTCAGTCGCCAATCATATGGCCATCGGTACTCAGAAGCTGTCTGCTGGGCAGCTTCTATCACAGATTGCCTTGGAACATCCTTCTGGCTCTATTGAACTGACGGCTGAATATCGTCAGCAGAACGCGTTTGATCTGGCGCGTGTATCGCTTATCCGAACGGCTCGCAAAATCATGAGTGGACAAATTTTTTATGCGACCCCTGCAAAGCCAGTGGGTAGTCGCGCCATCGAAGCTGTTAATTAAATCACCTCACGAATATAACCAACCGACAATAATGAATAACAGGAGTTTCGCCATGACGAGTCTGAAGAGAAAATCCCATAACGCTCATAAATTGCCTGCTTTACGTACTGTTTACCAAAAAGCATTACTTGTTGTTGCCTGTTCAGCCTTGGGTGCTCTCAGCGTTAATACCCAGGCTAACGATGTGGAGGTGCCCGATACCATTCACTGGACCATTCCTTTTGGTGTCGGCGGAGGAACTGATGTTTGGGCACGCTTCTTCACGACCTGGATGAGTGACCATATTCAAAGTAACCCCACACTGGTAATCGATAATGTGCCTGGCGGAGGCTCCATCAATGGCAGCAACTTGTTTGCCATGCGGGCTGCCTCGGATGGCAGTCAATGGATCGGTACCTCTGCTTCCACCCAGTACCCAGCCATGCTGCAAGATCGGCGTGTGCGCTATAGCTACGACGACTGGACACCTATTTTAGCAACCCCAACAGGAGGCGTGGTGTATGCCCAGCCTAACCTAGGTAATACCGCAGAGGAGGTACTAAGTGCAGTCACCGATCAACGCGTTAAATTTGCCGTACAAAGCCATACGGGGCTAGAACTGCCGGTATTGATTGCACTTGATTTGCTAGGGGTTGATGTGCAGGCCGTTTCGGGCATGCGTAGCCGTGGAGAGGGCAGGTTAGCTTTTGAACGTGGTGAGGCTGATATCGACTTCCAGACCACTTCTGCCTACTTCAGCAGCGTTGAGCCACTGGTTGAGAGCGGTCGAGCGGTTCCACTCTTTTCCCTAGGCGTGCTCAACGACAACGGTGAGATTGTCCGTGATCCTGCTTTCCCTGACGTGCCGACGTTCTACGAGGTGTACGAAACAGTTCATGGTGAACTACCTAGCGGTCCTGCAGCAGAGGCGTATCGTAAATTTTTTGCCTCAGGATTCACGCTTCAGAAATTGATCTTAGTGCCCAAAGATGCGCCAGACGCACTGATTCAGGAGTATCGCGCAGCGGCACGTCGTTTTGTTGATACGCAAGCGTTTCATGACGCTGCTATGGCACAACTTGGCCCTTACACGCCCGTTGTTGGTGAAGTGGTAGAGCAGCACCTTCATGATGCCATGTCACTAGATGATGCCACGCGGCAGTGGCTGGTCGAGTGGTTGCTAGAGCAGCACGGCGCTCGTATTTAGCACGCCAATTAACACTACAAAAGCTCTGTTGAAGCACTGCTTTTGGGCTCCCTTACACTAAACAACATAAGAGCCATCAAAATGTTAGATGTCTTATTCTCCAGTTTGGGGCAGTTGTTTACTGTTCCACATATGCTGTACATGGTTATCGGCGTCCTCATTGGGCTTATCGTAGGCATTATTCCTGGGCTTGGCGGCATTGCTGGTATGTCGCTATTGTTGCCATTCCTCTATGGCATGGAACCTACCGTGGCGCTGGGTATGCTGATGGGATTAGTGGCGGTAATACCTACAGGCGATACCTTTGCCTCCGTGTTACTTGGCATACCAGGCTCCAGCGCTTCTCAGGCAACCGTGGTGGATGGCTTTGCGTTGGCGAAGAAAGGGCAGGCTGCACGAGCGCTTTCCAGTGCGTTTCTTTCTTCCATGATTGGTGGGCTGATCGGTGCGCTTGTGCTCACCGCATTTATTCTAATAGCCCGACCTGTTGTGCTGTCATTCTCATCGTCTGAGCTGTTTATGTTAACGCTGCTGGGACTGTCCATGGTGGCGGTGCTTTCTGGCAAGGATGTTTTTAAAGGCGTTGCCGCTTGCGGCGTTGGGCTGCTGGTCGGCACCATTGGAATGGCTCCTGCCACCGGAGAGTTCAGGCTGCCCTTTGAAATTGACTATCTCTACGATGGTTTGCCGTTAGTGGTAGTCGGTTTAGGTATCTTTGCACTGCCTGAAATTATTGATTTATTGGTGAAGCGAGGCGCAATTGCCGAGCAACCTTGCCAATTAGGCAAAGGCTGGAAAGAGGGCGTAAAGGATGTCGCTCAGCGGCCGGGATTAGTGGCCCGCTGTGCGGGGATTGGTAGCCTAATGGGGACGATCCCAGGCTTAGCGGGCTCGGTGGTAGATTGGCTAACCTACGGCCACGCTGTGCAGAGCGCCAAGGATAAATCGCAGTTTGGCAAAGGCGATATTCGCGGCGTAATTGCACCAGAGTCTGCTAATAATGCGTGTGCCTGCGGGGCAATGGTACCCACGCTACTGTTTGGTATTCCCGGTTCCGGCACGGCGGCGGTCTTCTTAGGTGGCTTGCTACTACTTGGCCTTCAGCCCGGTGTCAGCATGTTAGAGACGAATCTTGATCTGACATACACTATTATTTGGTCATTAGCGCTCGCTAATATCTTAGGTGCTGCTCTCTGCCTAGGCTTAGCTAGGCCCGTGGCTAGCTTAACGCGGGTGCCGTTCGTGATTTTAGCGCCGCTGATTACCATCTTGATACTGTTCGCGGCCTATCAAGCGACGCGCTCGTTGGGGGATTTATTCGCCCTCGGTATTATTGGTGCTATCGGGGTACTGTTTAAGCAAGCAAACTGGTCTCGTCCCGCCTTTTTGATTGGCTTTGTGTTAGCTCCCGGTGCAGAAGCATACTTCTATCAAGCCGCACAGTTTCAGGGGGCGGAAGCCTTTATGCGGCCTGGAGTACTGATCATTGGTGCACTGATTGCGGCATCACTGATTGTCCCTCCTTTACGTAGCTACCTGCAAAAGCGCCGTCAAATCGAGCAGCCCACTCCACATGCACTTCAGGACGAGGTGGCTCCGCTGTCGCTGGGTGTGATCGATGTGGTATTGCTGGGCAGCTTATTGGTAGGAGCTGGGTATATGTGGTTGGCCTTTGCTGACCTTTCCCTACTAGGTGGCATGATGCCGAGGCTTGCGATGGCTATTATCGTGGCAGCGTGCCTGCTTGAAATTATCAGAACGGCCATCAAACCGTTGCAATGGCAAACCCAGGCGTTACGTCAGCAGTTCTTGTGGGTGGCTGGTTTCTTCGCCTTAATTGGCAGCGTAATGATATTCGGCTTCCTGTTTACTGCAGCGGTATTTTGTCTCGGTTTCTTGCTCATGGTGGCGCGCATTAAGCCTGTTGTTGCAGTGGGGGTAGCGGCAGGGGTGACTCTTTTCTTAATTGGCATGGCGAACTTGCTTACCCTTACATACCCCTCTGGCATGTTGGCCGGGTTATAAAACTGATTTACGTTAGGTATGTCAGCACAAAAAGCCATTAAGTTGGCTTTTTGTGCTTAATAGCAATTAGAGGTCGGGACGCTTTGCCATCAAAGTAATCTCGACGGTGCTGCCCCCGCAAATATTTGGTGACTCGGTGCAGGTGCGTGCTGGGTAGCGGCCCGGTTCAAAAAACTCTGCGTAGATACTGTCTAATGCATTGATCTGCCCTAAGTCTGCGAGATGAATGTCGACTCTAACAATATCCGCCAGGCTGCCTCCCTCTTGTTTTAACATGCGTTCAAGTTCGCGCATGACGAGGCGAGTTTCTTCTTTGACATCTCCACGAGTGGCTTGGCCGTTAGAAAGATCCGTAACCGTTAGCCCTGAAATAAACACATAATGGTCATCGATAACCATGTGGCTACCAGGAAAACTCGGTTTGGGTAACGTGGGATCGTCGATATACTGTGGCATTGGCTCTCCTTAGCGACAAATATGCGAGTCGCGATGGGTGCGACTCTGCTACTAGAGTGTAGTTCCTTTGGGCGCAGAGGGTGGTGCTATCGAAAGCTTTGCTCTAGGCTGGCCAACTTTTAAGGGTTCCCCGTTGTTGATGTGATTTTAAATTCTCATGAGAGAGCGTAATGAAGGTAGTTCATATTAGTCAGAGCGCCCCGCGTAATGCGTGTTTGGCAACCTTGTGTGCCAAGGTATACGGCCAGCAAGCTGGGTTAACGCCGCTGGTAGTTTTTACCGGCACGAAAAACGTGTTGTTTGACCAAGAGGCAGCCCGTCTGTTGGCGGGTGTCGATGGCGATGGTAAACCCCTGGCGCTAGCATTGCTGGTGTTGGATGAGGCTGGCGAGGGGATGACGGTAACTCACGCTTGCGAGTTTGTTGATGGTGCTAAAGCGCGTCTAATCAGCGAGTTAAGCCTCAAGGCCCCGCTGCGCGTTGAGGTAAGTGATGCCACCCAAGAAGCGTTCTATCAGCAGTGCGGGTTTAAGCGCTGGTTTGATGGTGCTCAGGGGCAACGCATTGGTCTAGGCGCTCGCCACCCTGCTAAGCAGAGTAGTGACCTGACAGCGACCTTGAGCCTTGATGAAGCGCTAATACTGCGTCGATTTAAGCATGACCCCGCTGCATTTACTGAGGCCAAAGAGGCTTTTTTGTCAGGTTTAAACAACTTTCCGGCCACGCTATAGGCTAAAAAACAGGCCGTTCTAATTTATGCAACGAACTTGCATGCTGATGTCATGATGTTGTCTGTTTTCCTGGGTAAAATAGCGGCAAGTTTTATCTTTAATTAAAGGGAAAAGCGTATGGCGCTAGCAATGATGGATACTAATAAACGCTATGGGATAGTCAGTCGTCTGCTCCACTGGGGGATGGCAATTTTATTTGTATGGCAATTCAGCAGTGCTGCAGCACGGGTGTTTTTCGAAGACACTCCGTTCGAATCTTTTTTATGGGGTACTCACAGCCAAGTGGGCGTTGTGCTCTTGACGCTTGTGGTCGTGCGAGCGGCCTGGGCGTTAATCAACGCTCCGCGTCGGCCGTCGTCAGTTAGTGTGATGGCAAAGCTAGGCCATCTGGCGCTCTACGGCTTGATGATTGCGGTGCCTACGATTGCACTGATTCGCCAGTACGGTTCAGGCCGTGCGCTGGATGTGTTGGGGATTAACTTAATGTCGGGCTTTGACGGTGAAAAAATTGCCTGGATGACCGAGCTTGGCGGTTTGCTGCATGGCGAACTTGGTTGGACACTGCTGGCGCTGATTGTAGGCCATGTGGTGATGGCAATTTTGCACCGTAAATTGACCAACCATGATGTGCTATCGCGCATGACTTAGTGGGAAGCGTTAGTCGATTAGGTTTGCAAAAACAGCGCGTTCTATCGAACGCGCTGTTTTTTTTGATTAAAATTTCAGATGAGATAGTAATACTGTCCTTTTCGACGAATTGCTACTTAGCTAACTCGCGCATCGCTGTTTCCAGTCCTTCCATGGTCATGGGATACATGCGGTCATCGATAACGTCACGAATTAACTGGGTCGAGTAGGTGTACTCCCAGGCACGGGGTGGCATGGGGTTTAACCACGCCAAGCGTGGAAACGTGTCAGCCAAGCGTTTTAGCCACACGCCGCCAGGTTCATCATTGAAGTGTTCCACGCTGCCACCTGAGTGAGTGACTTCGTAAGGCGACATGGCGGCATCACCGACAATCACCACCTGATAGTCCGCCCCGTAAGTGTGCAATACATCCATGGTCGGAATGCGTTCGTTACGGCGCCGCATGTTATTGCGCCAAACTCCTTCGTAGAGGCAGTTGTGGAAGTAATAATGTTCCAGATGCTTGAATTCGGAACGTGCCGCTGAGAATAACTCTTCGCAGACGCGAATATGATCATCCATCGACCCACCGACGTCTAAAAACAGCAGCACTTTAACCGCATTATGACGTTCGGGGCGCATTTGAATGTTGAGTAACCCCGCATCCCGCGCGGTTTCGCGGATAGTGCTGTCCACATCAAACTCGTCCAGCGCTCCTTGGCGGGCAAACTTGCGCAGCCGCCGTAAGGCCATTTTGATATTGCGGGTGCCCAGTTCAAGCGAGTCATCGTAATCGCGAAAACGCCGCTCGTCCCAAACTTTGGTAGCGCGACGGTGGCGCGAACCATCTTGGCCAATGCGAATGCCTTCGGGGTTGTAACCATACGCTCCAAAAGGGCTGGTGCCACCCGTGCCAATCCACTTGTTGCCGCCCGCATGGCGCTCTTTTTGCTCTTCCAGGCGCTTTTTAAAGGTCTCAATCAGCTCTTCAAGACCACCTAGCGACTCAATTTTGGCTTTCTCTTCGTCGCTGAGCTGCTTTTCAAATTCGCGTCGCAGCCACTCATCGGGAATGAGCGCCTCGATTGCCGAATCCATATCTTCAAGGCCTTTAAACCAGGCGGCAAAGGCGCGATCAAAGCGGTCAAAGTAGCGCTCATCTTTGACCATGACAGTACGCGCCACTTGATAAAACGCTTCCATGTCGGCAAACACGACGCCACGTTCGACCACCGCGTGCAGGTCGAGCAATTCGCGCAGAGAAACGGGCACACCGGCACGTTTGAGGGCATCAAACAGACCAATAAACATGGCTTAGCGCCCCGTACTCTTTTGGCGACGCATCATAAACGCCAGGCGCTCTAGCAGGTGAGTATCCTGCTCGTTTTTAACCAGTGCGCCCGCCATCGGCGGTAGGGCTTTGGCCGGGTCGCGGTTATAGAGCGCTTCCTGGGCCAGTTCGTCGGCCATTAGTAGCTTGAGCCAATCCACCAGCTCTGAGGTAGAGGGCTTCTTCTTGAGCCCTGGGGCGTTGCGCAGATCGAAAAATACTTCCAAGGCTTCGCCGACCAGCCTGGGGGCGATATCCGGAAAGTGAACATCCACAATCGCCTGCATGGTTTCGCGGTCGGGGAATTCGATGTAATGGAAAAAGCAGCGACGTAGGAATGCGTCGGGCAGCTCTTTTTCGTTATTTGAGGTGATCACGATAATCGGGCGCTGCTCGGCGCGAATGGTTTCACCGGTTTCATAAACATGAAACTCCATACGATCCAGCTCTTGCAGCAGGTCGTTGGGAAACTCGATATCCGCTTTGTCGATTTCATCAATCAGTAGCACCACGCGCTCGCCCGCGGTGAAAGCTTCCCACAGCTTGCCGGGCTTGATGTAGTTACCGACATTTTCCACCCCTTCAACGCCCAACTGGGAATCGCGTAGGCGGCTGACTGCATCGTACTCATAAAGCCCCTGGGCGGCTTTGGTGCTGGACTTGATATGCCAAGTAATCAGCTTAGTGCCCAGGGATTCAGCGAGTTCCTCGGCCAGCAGTGTTTTACCGGTACCGGGTTCACCTTTGATGAGTAGTGGACGCTGTAGCACAACCGCGGCATTGACTGCCTGTTTGAGTGCATCAGTTGCAATGTAAGAAGAGGTTGAATCAAACGCCATGGGGAGTGCCTCGGCTTGTCGAAACGAGTTGTTTAAAAATAGATTCAAACAAGTGTACGTGAGGGTAAACCCCAAGGCCAACTAGTCGATAGCGCGATTGGCTTTCAGCCCTGCCAGTTGGGGGGCACTATTCCCTGGCGCTGCATTTGCCGATATACCGTGGGACGCGAAACGCCTAGCTCACGGGCAACCGCGCTGATATTCCAGTGATGTTGCTTGAGTAGGTGGATAAGCGAACCTGAAAGGGTTTCATTGGCGTTCGTTTCAAGTTGGGCCGACGCGTTGCGGGTAATTCGATGGCTAAGGCACTGCTCTGGCAGATCGTGAACGGTGATTTCGTCACTTTCTGAGGTGGCTAGGGCAAAGGCGAGGGCATTTTTGAGCTGACGAATATTGCCGGGCCATGAATACGCGAGCAGCGCACTGATGGCATCTGCGCGTAGACGCGGCGCTATTTGCGTGGCACGTTCGGCGGCGACATCTTCAAACACGCGGCGAATAACAAACAGTTTATCGGCGCGTTCGCGTAGCGCGGGTAGTCGCAGCTGAGCACCGTTGAGCCGGTAATAGAGGTCTTCGCGGAATTCCCCTTGCTGGATCATTTCTTCGATATGGCGATGGGTGGCCGTAATAACGCGAATATCGATTTTAACTGGCGTGTTAGCCCCCAGCGGCATCACTTCCCGTTCGGCCAGCACGCGCAACAGTCGGGTTTGTAGCGCTAACGGCATATCACCGATTTCGTCTAAAAACAGCGTGCCTCCATGAGCCTGTGGAATAAGCCCGCGCATCCCTTTTGAGCGGCCGCCGGTAAAGGCGCCAGGTTCGTAGCCAAACAGTTCGCTTTCAATCAGTGACTCGGGAATGGCCGCACAGTTGACGGCAATAAACGGTTGTTTGGCGCGGTTGCCGCTTTCGTGCAGCGCCCGTGCAACCACCTCTTTACCGGTGCCGGTTTCGCCGCTAATCAGCACGTTCACGTTAGTTTCATTACGCAAGCGGTCGGCCAGTTTTTGTACTTTGCGCATCGCAGGGTCGTCGGCACCCAGCCGAGCTAAGGGTTCCGGCAGTTCAGAAGAAAGCGGTGTTGCCCGTTGCGCCATGCGGGGGCGGCGGGGTTCTAGCAGACTTATAAAGTGGATGGTGTTGCTGGCGCGAGCGCGGAAGGCACGCAATTGATCATCAGTACCGCTATTAATACTGAGTATATCGGCGATCTCACACTCGAATAGCTCACCTAGCATAGGAGTGTGATTTGCCGACCAAGGGGGCCAGCGGTGCTGGTGTTCGGCGATTAGCTCGCGGCCTACGGCGTTGGCAGCGATGACCTGTCCATTCTCTTCAATGGCGATTAAACCACGTCCGTTGACGTGGACAAATTCCCGCGATGTATCTAGACGCACCATCAGGCAATCGCGGTAGCGCTGCAGAAAATAGGCATCCTCAATCATGCGCGCATAAAGCGTTACCAGCGATAGACTGAAATTCTGGCTTTCGTGTTGCGTAGGCGATTGCAGCGCGGAGATATCTAACACGGCCATCACATTACCCTGAGGGTCAGCAATAGGAGCAGCGGTGCAGGTCAGCGAGATATGGGATGCATCGAAGTGTTCTTGGCGGTGGCAGATAATGGCCTGGCGATCATGCAAGCAGGTACCGACAGCGCAGGTGCCTGCAAAGCGTTCATCCCAGTCAGCCCCCAGGTAGAGGCCTGCTTTGCGTAATTGCTGATCCTGGTTGGGGTCGCCGCGAAACTCAACGGTAATGCCACGGTGGTCGGTGACGAGTAGTACGTAGCCAAGCTGCGCTATTTGCCCATAAAGCTGGTCGACCCCGGCGCGGGCGACATGCAGTAATTCATCAACAGACTCGCGGTGCTCAATCAATGTTTGCTGCGGCACCACTCGCGCTGGGCGTGGATGAGTGGGGTCTAGCTGATACTCGTTCAGGCAGCGCAGCCAGGAGCGACGAATGGGGGCCTGCGCAGGCAAGCTGGGGGTATCGAGTCCTTCACCGAGCTGAAAAATATGCTCGATATGTCGACGTTGTTCAGATTGAAGCCGTGTAGGTGCAAGCGTGGAATGCAGCATGGCGTTACTCGTTGGGCGCTGTCGTTATTGTTCTTTCAGCCTATGCGCTTTACCCCCAGAGTCAACGTGGTCTGCTTACGCCGTTAGTCGTGCGTTACACCTGTAACGTTTTGCTGTAAACAGCGTGACAGGTGTACGGCACTATCGCTGTCTTATTTGTTTGTCTGTATGTGGATAAATTGTATATTTTTCAGTTGTTTATTTTTTATATGATTGGTTTGGCACGGCGGCTGCTATGTATTGGGTGCATCACAGTTAACTCAACAATAACAAATGCACATGGAGTACCCGCTATGTCAAAGATAACGGCACAAGTTCAGCAATCCCCCACGGATACTGTTCAAGCGTGGCTGCAGGATTTCGATACTGCCCTTCAAACCCAGGATATTGAGCGAGTGCTGTCGCTGTTTGGAGACGAGTGCTACTGGCGTGACTTTCTTACGTTTACCTGGAATTTAAAAACCTGCGAAGGCAAAGATGAAATTCAGGCCATGCTCAATGCCACGCTCAATAACGCACAGCCTACGGACTGGCAGTTAGACGGCGAAGCCACTGAAAACGGCGGCATCTACGATGCGTGGTTTACTTTCAATACCGCGGTTGCCCGTGGTAAAGGCTATTTGCGCCTAAAAGAAGGCAAATGCTGGACGTTGTTAACCACCATGCAAGCACTGAACGACTACCCCGAGCAGTGCAATCACCATCGTCCCAAAGGGGCTGAGCACGGTGCCAATAAGCAGCGTGAAACGTGGCTGGAATCGCGAGAACGTGAAGAAGCGGAGCTGGGCTACACCCGGCAGCCTTACTGCGTGATTATTGGCGGTGGCCAGGGCGGTATTGGTTTAGGCGCACGGTTAAGGCAACTGGGTGTGCCAACGATCATCATTGAGCGCAACGAGCGCGCGGGAGACTCCTGGCGTAAGCGCTATAAGTCGCTCTGCTTGCACGATCCAGTGTGGTACGACCACCTTCCCTATATCCCTTTCCCAGATAACTGGCCGGTATTTGCCCCGAAAGACAAAGTGGGCGATTGGCTGGAAATGTACACAAAAGTGATGGAGCTCAATTATTGGAGTTCCACCGAGTGTCAGAATGCTAGCTATGACGAAGCCGCAGGCGAGTGGGTGGTTAAGGTTAAGCGCAACGGCGAAGAGATCACGCTACGGCCCAAGCAACTGGTAATGGCTACCGGTATGTCTGGGATGCCGAATGTGCCTAAATTCCCAGGGGCAGAAAACTTTGCAGGCGAGCAGCAGCACTCTAGCCAGCACCCGGGGCCGGATGCCTATAAAGGTAAGAAGTGCGTCATCGTGGGCTCTAATAACTCGGCTCATGACATTGCCGCCGCACTATGGGAGCACGATGCTGATGTCACCATGCTGCAGCGCTCATCTACCCATATTGTTAAGTCAGACTCACTGATGGAAGAGGTGTTAGGGCCGCTTTATTCGGAAGAGGCTGTGGCTAATGGATTAACCCATGAAAAAGCCGATCTAGTGTTTGCCTCGATTCCGTACAAAGTATTACCGGATTTTCAGCGCCCCGCCTTTGAAGCGATTAAAAAGCGTGACGCCGAGTTTTACCAAAAGCTTGAGAGCGCAGGCTTTATGCTCGATTTCGGTGACGATGAATCAGGGCTGTTTTTGAAGTATTTACGTCGCGGTTCGGGCTATTACATCGATGTGGGAGCCTGTGATTTGGTGGCTAGTGGCGACATCAAGCTACGCAGTGGTGTGGGCATTGAGCGTATTAACTCACACTCCATCACGCTTACCGATGGCAGCGAGCTTGATGCTGATTTGATCGTTTATGCCACCGGCTATGGCTCGATGAATGGCTGGGCGGCACGGCTTATTTCTCAAGAAGTGGCCGATAAAGTCGGCAAGTGCTGGGGGCTAGGTTCCGACACCACCAAAGACCCGGGTCCATGGGAAGGAGAGCTGCGCAATATGTGGAAGCCCACTCAGCAAGAGGCACTGTGGTTCCATGGCGGCAACCTACACCAGTCGCGGCACTACTCACGTTATTTAGCGCTGCAGTTAAAAGCACGTATGGAAGGGCTAGATACCCCTGTCTATGGCCTGCAGCCAGTTCATCACAGAGCATAAGAGAAGGGGTAGCTAATGAGCCAGTCAACAATGCAGGCAGCGGTTTGGTATGCAGCGAAAGACCTTCGTGTTGAGCAAATGCCAATACCGACGATTAACGACCCTCATGAGGTAAAAGTTAAGGTGGCGGCGTGTGGTATTTGTGGTAGCGATTTGCACGAATACGCCGCTGGGCCGATTTTTATTCCGGTCGATAAGCCGCACCCCATTAGCGGTGAGCAAGCACCGATTATCATGGGGCACGAATTCGCTGGTGAAGTGGTGGAGGTAGGCGACAAAGTAACCCGGGTGAAAGTGGGGGATCACGTCGCCATAGAACCGATTCTTTCACCTAACCAGAACGGTGCTTATCAGATGGAGCGCTACAACCTTACGCCACTATTGGGTTTCCATGGCCTTTCTGGCGGCGGCGGTGGCTTCTCGGAATTCACCGTGATGGGGGAGCACATGGTGCATAAGCTGCCGGATGACCTCAGCTTCGAGCAAGGGGCACTGGTAGAGCCAGCGGCGGTTGCTTTGCATGCCGTTCGTCAAAGTAGTTTGAAGGCAGGTGATAGCGCAGCAGTATTTGGCGCGGGCCCGATTGGCTTAATGACCATCGAGGCACTAAAAGCAGCAGGCGCCGCGCAAATTTACGCCGTCGAGGTAGCTCCTTCACGTAAAGCGAAGGCCGAAGCGCTTGGCGCTATTGTGGTCGATCCGCAGCAAGAAGATGCAGTGGCTAAGCTACAAATGTTGAGCAACGGTGGTGTTGACGTGGCGTTCGAAGTGACTGGGATTCCCGCCGTATTGAATCAGTCTGTGCACAGTACTCACGAAGGCGGAGAAGTGATCGTGGTCAGTATTTGGGAAGGGGAGGCCAGCTTCCATCCCAACGATCTGGTCATTAAAGAGCGTACCATGAAAGGCATTATTGCCTATCGTCATGTTTATCCGGCGGTGATGGCACTCATGCAGCGAGGCTACTTCCGCGCTGAAGATATGGTAACCCAACGCATCCCGCTAGCAGATATTGTTGAAGAGGGATTCGAGGCGCTGTTGAGTGATAAGGCGCAGGTGAAAATAATCGTCACGCCCTAGCGCCGTTGCGGGCAACGACCAAAGGCCATCCTATGATGGCCTTTTTTGATTTAATAATAAGGTGTTCTTAACCAATTGATAAAAAACAGATAATTTTTATAATTCATGGAACGTAAATGTAAAAATAGTGTAACCGGCGACAAAAGCTGTATTAATGCATACATTTTACTAATCAAAACGATTTAAGCAGCATTGCTGCATGAATGACGCTATCCATTACCTAAGAAGAGGGTGTCGCCATGGTAAAGGGTGAGCAAGCAAGGCTACAGGCACTGCGCCAACTAGCGCTTTTGGATACCCCGCCAGAAGAGCGTTTCGATAGAATTGTTCGGCTGGCAATTCAGTTTTTTGGTGTAGAGGCTGCGCTGGTAACGTTAGTCGACGAAGATCGCCAATGGTTTAAATCCCGACAAGGGATCGCGCTTACCCAAACATGCCGCACAGAGTCGCTTTGTGCCCATACCATTCAGGGAGAAGGAATTCTTGAGATTGAAGATGCCAGTCAAGACAACCGTTTTAAGAACTATGTGCTGGTAAGGGCGCATAAAGGCATACGCTTCTACGCGGGCATGCCGATGACAACGACGGATGGTTTCAGGGTGGGTACGCTTTGTCTCATTGACTCAGCGCCACGTCGTTTAAATGAGCAGCAGCGGCAGGTATTAAAAGATTTAGCAGCATGCGCTGAAGACGAGATCAATCGATCACGCTAGAAGCACTTCTCTGCTCAACGTTAAACGGAATTTCCAGTAGGGCGATTCGTTATGAGGCAAAACCAGCCTGTCATGCGCATAGATGGTGCGCTTTGGCATTGGTAACAACACCGTTCGATAAATATTCAGTTTTAATTTTTAATAAAATATTGTTTTTAATCATTAAAACTTAAATTGGCACGCAGTTCGCTATGTATTTAGGTAAGAAGCAAATGAACAGAGTTACCGGCGTTAAATTGGTGTCTCTTCCTTCTTTGCTACATCGCCCCGACAGAGATTGGTAAGCGATACACTGAGTGAGCTGGCGTGCTCCACCTGGGTCCCCTTCGGGGGACTTTTTTTATGGTGCGCCAGGCATGGCGCGCAGCGCCTTAACAGG
>NZ_JABUZD010000175.1:0-88552 GCF_014897875.1 Halomonas sp. 3A7M | reverse complement strand
CTGACTCAAACAAACCGGTCTCCGGAATAACCGGGGCGGTTCATTGTTGCCGACCTGGTTAATAAATTGATTAAAGCCTGCCTCTGCGGAGATAGTTGGGTAAAAATCTGCCTCACGCCGAGCAATTTGTGCGCGTGCTTCTTCACGCTGGGCATCGGCCACCATAATTTCCGGTACATTATGAAACTGATCAGAAACCGTCTTACATACTTGTAACAAGCCATCGGGAAGAGTATCCGTAACGCTAACCGGCCTTTGCGCCCCAATGAGCCTGCTTAAGTTATTACGACTGGTTGACAGCCGTGACTGATACTGCTCACGTGTTGCTCTAGCCGCTTCCACCCTTGACTGCGCCTGCACCTCATCAGACCGTGTGCTGGCGCCAAGCTCTGAGCGTCTTTCCGCTAACACCTGTATATCGGTGACATTGTTAATTTGATCATCTGCAATCGCCAACAAGGTTTTAAAGCGCTGAATATCAATTACCGCTTGAGCGACCTCGAGCGCTAGTTGATCAATTGCCAACAGGACTCTCGCCTGATCGCGCTCCACACCAAATAATTCGGCTTTTACCTCATTTTCAACTTTGCCAAAATCATAGAGCATCTGGGAGGCGGTAATATTGAACGCCTCTTCCGTTTGGCTACTGGATGTTCTGTACTGTGATGATAACCCCGCATCAACCTGAGGCAGATACCCAGAACGCGCCACCGCCACCTGCTCATTTTGCTGATATAAGCGCCCCAATGTTTCAGCAATAGAAGGGTACCAATTAACCGCTTGTTGCACCGCCGCTTGCATGGTTAGGCTTTGGGCATCTTGTGTCGGTTGATCAGTGACACCATCCAATGTCGATGGGCCACCCTTCTGTGCCCACGTTGTGCTAACCCCACCCCATGACAAAAAACTGACCGCCAATGCCCATACCATGTAGGGAGTCTTATTTTTTAGCTTGTCAGCACTGAGGTTTCTCATAGTTAGCTTCACTCCATTTTGCGATGATCACTTGGGCTGACATTACAGCTTTCCTTACAGCTTCTATTCCAGCATTCTGCCACCAATACCACTGAGGGTTGCTGCATTGATGGCAAAAAACTGCGTGCCAATATTGGGTCATCTTTACCTTAACCAAAAAACGCACCGGGCCCTTGGGCCCGGTGCTTTGGCAGTAATGCCAACGTTAAAGCCTTAATCAAGCCACATAGGTGTTCTGATCAAGCTCGTCGTTAAGCGGATTCTGCAGCTCGGAGAAGTCTCCCATAGGCACTTCTCCAGAGGTTTCAGAGCCACTTGCCACTTGCTCCTCTTCCACATAGTTGCTGTCAAATTCAGGCAACACCATCTCTCCATCGCCAGCTCCATCATCCATATCGCTTAGTCTAAACATCATCGAACTGACTTCGGCTGACTCACGACGGGCGGTGCGCCACCGCCCAAATCGCCTACCACAGCCGGATCAACATCACCCTCAACCTGGACTAACTTGTTACCGGCCACATCCTCCGCCACCGCGATAGTGTCGTACCCCGGTGTCATCAGATTGATCAATGCAGAGGTGCCATCGCCGTCATGATCAGCCCCCAGCCAGCCCACGACAAAGTCATCCCCCCTGTCGGCGCCACGTAGATGGAGTCCCAGTTGACATTATTGTTATTGGGTAGTCCGGCTCCATCACCTCCCGTAACAATCATTTACTGATCCGTTAGGAAATTACCTTGCTAATCGTAGATACGGTAATAAAGCGCCGCGTCGCCGGAGTTATAACCCGCACGAAAAATGTTTGCATTAGCCGTACTGTAAACTATAGCGAGGCTCTTCCCACTCCCCCCTGCATGCAAAGAATTAACAATCGGCTTAGCGTATTTAGTATTTTCCTCATACTCATCGAAATTAGACCAATTAAAAAGAATCGCAACAAAAGAATGCCATCCAATAGCTCTTAGCTACTAACTCTTCACCCCATCAATCACACGATTTCTTCAACAACAGGCTCACCGAAAGGAGTCACAGCCAAAAAAGGACTACACGAAAAAGGTATATAAAACAAAACCAATTTCTTATAGAGATAACCTGAATTCAATCAACATAAGGCAAATCTAATGCATTCAAAACACTTGATCATTCACCCTGAACAGTCTGCACTACTATCCGAACCTCCAAACGTTAGTTCGGCTAAGTGTTTAGCTTAGATACTGATGTTGTGTAACTCGGTATCAAAATATTACAAACTTTATTCCCTTAAAGAAAGATATCTCCCCTTCAGAAAAGCTTTCTAATTCGATGAAGTTCAAAGGTTTTAGAGAATCAACATTGATCAAAGAGAGGAAATGCACGCCCGCCGGTTGGGCTTAATCGCAATTCGGTAACGTAGATGGGGGAAAAAGCAGCACAGTAATGGGGCCAAACCACAGGGCATTGCTGAAAACACAATTCCTGAAACACAAAAGGGCCTCGAAGACGTTGATATCTACAGAGACCCTGAGCGAATTATCAAAGAGGCACTATTTGTAATAGCACCGACTGTGTTAATAGTTATTCGCGACGCTTAGGCTTGCGCATAGCTTGAACCGGACGGCGTTTGTGCTTATCACGGCTCCAGCGGTTTTTCTCGTCGGGTGTTAGTGCAGGTACCTTGCGAGTTTCCAGGTTTGCTAACGTAGCTAGGTCGTCGACCTCATCCTGGGAGAGTTCAACCCACTCGCCTGCTTTAGCGCGCTTATCAAGGAATATGTTGCCGTAGCGCACCCGCTTCAGACGGCTAACCGTTAGCCCCTGAGATTCCCACAGGCGGCGTACTTCACGGTTACGACCTTCTAAAATCACCACGTGGAACCAGGTATTAATGCCTTCGCCACCAAACTCTTGTACGTCAGTAAAGCGCGCAGGACCATCTTCTAACATGACGCCATCAACCATGGCGACAATATGCTCGCGCTTGACTTCACCCATCACTCGAACCGCGTACTCACGCTCTACCTGGGTCGAAGGGTGCATTAGCCGGTTTGCAAGCTCGCCGTCTGTGGTGAATAGCAACAAGCCGCTAGTGTTAATATCCAAACGGCCAATGGCAACCCAGCGCTCGCCTTTCAGGCGCGGGAGACGCTCAAACACCGTGCGACGCCCTTCTGGGTCTTTGCGCGTGCACAACTCTCCTTCCGGCTTGTTGTACATAATCACACGGCGGGGCACTTCCTCTTCGGGGCGCAGCGACACAGGGCGATCATCAAAACTGACCTTGTCGCGGGCTTCTACTCGGTCGCCTAACTTGGCTACCTGGCTATTAACCTTTACCCGGCCGTCGGAAATGGCAGTTTCCATTTCACGGCGTGACCCCAGCCCTGCCCGGGCCAGTACTTTTTGCAGCTTTTCACTGGCGGGGGGCGTGGTGTTATTACTCTGACTCATGGTCGTCTGACCTCACATCGTTAGTCTGCGTGCGCGCATCATCATCGTTACGCTGCGCACGTGCCGCTAAGCGCGCCTCTAAATCGGCAAAACTCAGCGGCTGGGTTAACGCCGTCTCGGCGTGTTTATCAGCTATCTCTGCTGCAGCAGTCTCAGCTGAAGCTATCTCTTCACTCTGGGGTGGCGCATCTTGCACGGTTTCTGGCGTTTCGTCCAGTGCTGGTTGTGCTTCATCTTGCTCAATAACCGTATCGCTATCATCGGTATTGACCAATTCATGCATCGGCGGCAATGCATCCAAGGTTTTCAAGCCAAAATCATCTAAAAAGTTGCGGGTGGTGGCATAAACGGCTGGTCGCCCTGGTACATCTCGATGGCCTACCACGCGAATCCATCCCCGCTCCATTAGCGTACGGATAATAGAGCTGCTAACACTTACACCGCGTACGTCTTCGATATCACCCCGCGTCACCGGCTGTCGATAAGCAATCAGCGCCAATGTTTCCAACAATGCCCGGGAGTATCGCTGTGGCCGCTCATCCCATAGGCGCGATACCCAATGAGAGAGCCGTGGGCGAATACGCAGCTGAAACCCTGACGCGGTCTCTACTAGCTCCAGCGCTCCTTCTTCATGGCGCAGGACAAGGCGGGACAAAGTATCGCGCAGCGCTTTTTTAGACGGACACTCGTCTTCTAAAAACAGCGTTTCAAGCCGCTCTAGAGAAAGCGGCTCGCCAGCGGCGAGCAACGCCGCTTCAATAATATCGTCTAACGTGGTGTCTCTCACGGCGACTCCTCGTCAGGTTCAAATGCTGACTCCTCAAACGCGTACTCTTCAAACGCAGACTCTGAGGCGTCATCGTCTGAGTCAGCCTCTTCAAATGCGCTCTCTTCTCCATCCGTGAGGGCTGCACGTCGCGCACGCACATGAATGGGCGACAGTGGCGCGTTCTGAACAATTTCGATCATGGCTTCTTTGGCTAATTCTAAAATGGCCATAAACGTAACAACGACTCCAGCACGCCCCTCTTCCAGCGTAAACAACGCTTCAAACGGGGTATAGCGCTGATGGTCCCCGTCGTGACTTAACTGCTCCATAATTTTCAGCATGCGTTCGCGGGTAGAGAGTACCTCGCGGCTGATTTGGTGGGCTTGCGCCAACTCAGCGCGTTTCAGAATATCCGACAGCGCCCCCAGCAGTTCATCTAGCCCTACATCGGGATGAATTACCCGCGCCTCTAACGGGGGCAGGCCCGCCTGTACACTAAACCAGTCACGCCCTACCCGAGGCAGCGTGTCCAACGTTTCGGCGGCTTCCTTTAAGCGCTCATACTCTTGCAGACGGCGAATCAGCTCAGCCCTGGGATCTTCTTCCTCTTCGCCTTCTGCCTTCGGTGGGCGCGGCAGTAGTGTGCGGGATTTAATTTCCGCCAGCATAGCCGCCATTAATAAGTACTCTCCGGCCAGCTCAATCTCCATGGCTTTCATCAGTTCCACATACTCAATGTATTGATGAGTAATGGTCGCCACATTGATCGTCAAAATATCCAGGTTCTGACGGCGAATAAGATAGAGCAGCAGATCAAGCGGCCCTTCGAAGGCCTCTAGAAACACGCGTAGCGCCTCCGGAGGTATATAGAGATCCTCCGGCAACTGCATGATGGGCTCATCAAACAGACGCCCAAGCGCTTCCGCTGCCGGTTCGGCAGTTGGCGCAATAAGTTCGTGATCAACGGGGGCGTTTGGCGTCTCGCTCACGCGGGGCGTGTTCCTTTTTAGTTAAACATCCATGGTTAGTTAAGCGCCCATGGTTAGTTAAATGGCTATGCTCGCCAGTGTAACAGCGTGTCACCTATCGAGGCATTATCGCTAGCCTGCCTCAGCCGCCTTGCGATAACGCCCTTGGTAGTCAAACAGCTTATCGCGAAGCTGCCAGTGCCGCCCGACTTTACGCCCCACAACAAAATCAGGATGGCGCAGGCGGCGCTGCTCTTCGACCACTTCGGCCGGCGAAGCAGGCTGCCACTTAGCGCCTGGGGCACGCAGGTGGTTACGTAAAAAAACAGCATAAAATGCCCGCCGCTGAGCAGGCGTTTCCAGCGCAAACCACTCCGCCAAGCTCGCGCCATCTTCATCGTAGTAAGTCACTTTTAAACGCGGCAGCCCCCGCCCATTGGTCGTGGCCTCTAACTGCATACCGCTGACTCGCAGCACTTTGGCATCTTTTAATTTGAGTGCGTCTTTGAGCTTATCGTCGGCATCCACCAGCAGTTGCTCGCAACCATGACATCGGCGGGCGGCAATATCATTCTCAGCGCCACACTGCTCACAAACTTTAAAGCGAAAACGAAAATCACACTGTTTTTGATCGGTGCCCTGCCTGCCCTTGCCCGGCTTAGCGGGCGGATTGGGGTTGTCTACCAGCCCCTGGCAGCGGCGGCCAAAATGCTCAATCACCAGCTCTCCATCTCGTTTGCCCCAGAACAGATTGGCATGGCCACACGCCGGGCACTCAACCTGGACCGGTTCGCTGTCGCTGTCTGGTTTTGGCTCGCCGACTTCTGGCGCATAAAGGTCCCAGGGATTGCCGGCGAAATCCAACACTAGGCAGTTGGTTTTGTCCGGCGATAAACGCAGCCCTCGACCAACAATCTGCTGATAAAGGCTCACCGATTCCGTGGGCCGCAGAATAGCGATTAAATCCACATGGGGCGCATCAAATCCGGTCGTCAGCACGGCGACGTTGACCAGGAATTTAAGCTCACGCGCCTTGAACGCTTCAATCAGAGAGGCGCGCTCTTGGGAGGCCGTCGCGCCGGTAATCAACGCCGCTTGGTCCGCAGGTAAGTAGCTGATGATTTCTTCAGCATGAGCGACCGTTGCGGAAAAAACCATTACCCCTTGACGTTCTTCAGCGTACTCAACCACCTGCTGAATAATCCTTGGCGTAGCACGGCTACCGGCAACAACGCGATTGAGCTCTTCCTCACGAAACAACCCACTGGGCGCAGGGGCCAAGGCAGAAAAATCGTAGCCTTCAATGGCCATATCCAGCCGTTTAGGCGCCGCCAAAAAACCTTGTTTCACCATCAATCGTAGCGGCTGTTCAAAGACGCAGTCGGCAAAGAAGCACGCTTCATCGCCACGCACCATGCCATGGTGATGGCGGTGGTAGATAAATCCCTGCCCTAACCGAAACGGCGTAGCGGTTAAGCCGAGAATTTTTAGCTGTGGGTTCTGACGCTGCAGATGCTCAATCACTTGGCGATAGCTGGCATCTTTTTCTAGCGATACTCGGTGGCATTCATCAATCACCAGTAACGTAAAACTGGCGTCACTGAAGCGCTCCAGATTACGCACCACCGACTGCACCGAGCCAAACACCACTTGTCGGCTGGCTTCTTTACGCTTAAGACCTGCACTGAAAATATCTGCCTGAAGCCCGTAGGCTTGGTACTTGGCATGATTTTGCTCAACCAGCTCACGCACGTGGGCCAGCACCAGCACACGGCCACGGGCTAGCCTGGCCAGCTCAGCAATCACTAACGACTTACCGCTCCCAGTGGGCAATACCACCACTGCAGGCGCGCTGCTGGCACGGAAGTGGCCCACCACGCGCTTTACAGCCTCCGTTTGGTAGGGGCGTAAACGGGGTGGTGGGCCAGAAATGGGATCGCTGGAAGGGCTGAATTGAGGCATGTCAGTCGAAACGCGGGGCGCGACGCTCCATTCGTGCACTCACCGCCTCACGCTGCTCGGCACCGGCTAAAAGCTGCTGCTGCAAATGCGCTTCGAGGGCTAGTCGATCACGAGGGGCTAAATCCGGACTGCATGCAAACAGTTCACGAGCCGCAGCGACGGCACGAGGTGAGCGCGAGGCAATAAGCGCAGCGGTTTCCCGGGCGGCTTCCTGGGGCGTATCGCTCAGGCGGCTGCCCAAGCCCAACTGATAGGCCTCTTCACCTGATACCTTGCGCCCACTTATCGCCAATTCCTGGAGTACATCCTGACGCAGCCCCGCTCCAGTCACGCTAATGGCCATATCAGGGATGATCCCCCAGTCGATCTCAAGCAGCGCCAGACGTGCGCGGGGGTGGAGAATGCGGATATCGGCGCCCAAGGCTATCTGCAAGCCGCCGCCGTAAACATGCCCGTGCAGAGCAGCCACCACGGGAACGCCCGCCTCGCGCCAGCCTAGAGCCAAGCGCTGAACCGGGTTGATGCCCGCTTCATCGGACGCCAGCAGGGTGGGCAGCCGCTCCGCCTCGCTCATGATCGACGCCATATCGAGCCCCGCGCAAAAGCTGTCACCATCGCCGCTCAAGACCACCGCACGCAGCCCAGCGAGCTGGGTCAGGCACTGTTGGGCTGCCAACAGACCATCAATCATGGCCCAATCCAGGCCATTATGGTGGTCAGGTCGCGACAACATGACCTCAGCCACGTGGTCAGCGAAGGTTAGGGTCACACGTTCATTGAGGATTTGATGCATTCGAGCTCCCAGAAGATTCCTTTGGCTCGCCATCGATGGGCGATAGCTGAGCTTGTGAAGTAGTGCGCTTATGACGTGATAAAAGCGCTTGTGAACTGAGTGTGGCGCGAAGATGAAGCATTTTCAAACACACGTTTCATTCTATCGCAACCACCGCCAAGATCACTTCTCCACCACAGGAAAAAAGCGGCCCGCAGGCCGCTTTTCTTTAGCATGGCAGGGCGTATCAGCCCAGCCATACACGGGCGTTACGGAATAAACGCAGCCAAGCGCCATCCTCAGTCCACTCGGCCGGACGCCAGGAGTTGGTAACCGCGCGAGTCACCCGCTCTGGGTGAGGCATCATAATGGTCACACGGCCATCCGGTGTGGTGAGGCCGGTGATTCCTGACGGCGAGCCATTAGGGTTAGCTGGGTAGCGGGTTGTTACTTGACCGTAGTTGTCGATATAACGCAGCGCTATCTGGCTGCTGGACTGCATACTGCGCAGATGCGCGGTATCACGGAACTCAGCACGTCCTTCGCCGTGGGCCACAGCAATCGGTAATTTAGAGCCTTCCATACCCGCCAGCAGAATCGACGGGCTTTTCTCTACCCGCACCATCGCCACACGTGCTTCAAACTGCTCAGATTCGTTACGCTCAAACGCAGGCCAGCTTTCAGCCCCCGGAATCAGTGTCTTAAGCTGCGAGAGCATCTGACAACCATTGCACACGCCCAGCGAGAAGCTGTCATCACGGGTGAAGAAGTTGGCAAACTGCTCACGGGCACGCTCATTGAACAGTACCGACTTCGCCCAACCGCCACCTGCGCCCAGCACATCGCCATAAGAGAAACCGCCGCAGGCGACTAGCCCTTTGAACTCATCAAGCGAAACACGCCCTTCCAGGATGTCACTCATGTGCACATCCACTGCGTCAAAGCCCGCTTTATGGAATGCCCAAGCCATCTCGACCTGACCATTAACACCTTGTTCGCGCAGCACGGCAACAGCAGGCTTGGCCGTGTTGATAAACGGCGCGCTGATATCATCGTTGATATCAAAGCTAGGCGCGGCGCTTAGGCCAGGATCACGAACATCCAGCAGGTTATCGAATTCGTTCTTAGCGCATTCGGGGTTATCACGCAGCGCCTGCATGCGGTAACTGGTTTCCGCCCAGGTGCGCTGAGTCAGTTGGCGAGTAGTTTCCAGCAGCGGCTCTTCAAACAGCGTTACCCGCACCTGGTCGTCATAACGGGGACGCGCAATAACACCGCATGTTTCGATACCTGCAACGGCAAACTGGGTGAGCACTTCTTCAGTGTGCTCACGGCTCACCTGAATCACCGCACCCAGCTCTTCAGAGAACAGCGCATTGAACGCTTCCACCGGCTCATCAATCAGCCAGTCCAGCTTAATCTCAAGGCCCGCATGGGCAGCAAAGGCCATTTCCAACAGCGTGACCAGCAGGCCACCATCGCTACGGTCGTGGTAGGCCAGCAGCTTGCCATCGCGGTTGAGCCCCTGAATGACCTCAAAAAACGCCTTCAGGTCTTCTGGGTCATCAACATCAGGACAGTCATTACCGACTTGACCATAGACTTGCGCCAGCGCAGAACCACCTAAGCGGTTTTGTCCATTTCCCAGGTCGATCAGAATCAGATCTGATTCGTCCTGCTCCAGATTGATTTGCGGTGTCAACGTCGCCATTGCATCGGTCACTGGCGCAAACCCCGTCACCACCAGCGAAAGCGGCGATGTAATGCTCTTTTCGTCAGCCTCATTACCTTCCTGCCAAGCGGTACGCATTGACATGGAATCCTTACCCACCGGAATGGCAATGCCGAGTGCCGGACACAGCTCCATACCTACGGCATGTACAGCATCATAGAGCGCCTGATTTTCACCGGGATGGTCGGCAGCGCTCATCCAGTTAGCTGAAAGCTTAATATCCGACAGTTTGGCAATTGGCGCCGCAGCTAAGTTAGTAATCGCTTCGGCAACCGCTAAGCGGGCGCTGGCAGCAGGGTTAATCAGCGCCACTGGCGGGCGCTCGCCCATCGCCATGGCTTCACCAGCGTGGGTGTCGAAGCTAGCAGTGGTCACGGCCACATCGGCCACCGGTACCTGCCAAGGGCCAACCATCTGATCGCGGGCGACTTGGCCGGTAATTGAACGGTCACCAATGGTAATCAAAAAGCTCTTCGATGCCACGGTTGGCAGGCGCAACACCCGATCCATCGCTTCGCGCAGATCCAGGTTGTCGAGCATAACGCCAGATAGCTCAGGGGTTTGACGTTCAAACGAGCGCGTCATCTTCGGCGGCTTGCCAAACAACACGCTCATCGGCAGATCGACCGGCTTGGTATCAAAATGACCGTCGCGAACTTCCAGATGATGATGCTCCATGGCCTCGCCGACCACCGCATAGGGGCAGCGTTCGCGCTTGCACAGTGCGTCAAAGGTATCCAGGTCTTCGGGGGCAACGGCCAGCACATAACGTTCTTGGGCTTCGTTACACCAAATTTCCAGCGGACTCATACCCGGTTCAGCATTAGGCACTGCACGCAGATTGAACAGGCCACCGCGATTACCGTCTTTGACCAGCTCCGGTAAGGCGTTGGAAAGCCCGCCTGCGCCCACGTCGTGAATAAAGCGAATCGGGTTTTTATCGCCCAGTGCCCAACAGCGGTCGATGACCTCCTGGGCGCGACGTTCAATTTCCGGATTTTCCCGCTGTACCGAGGCAAAATCCAAGTCCGCGCTAGACTCGCCTGACGCCATGCTAGACGCTGCACCACCACCCAGGCCGATCAGCATGGCTGGGCCGCCCATCACGATTAGCTTGCCACCAACGGGAATTTCGCCTTTCTGCACATGGTGAGCACGAATATTGCCATAACCACCGGCCAGCATAATCGGCTTGTGGAAGCCGCGACGCTCGATACCATCGTCGCTCAGCGTATCCTGCTCGTAGGTACGGAAGTAGCCCGTCAGATTAGGCCGGCCAAATTCATTGTTAAACGCCGCACCACCGATGGGGCCGTCCAGCATAATTTGCAGCGCTGACTGCATACGCTCTGGTTTGCCGTAATCAAACGCTTCCCAGGGCTGTACGAACTCGGGGATACGCAGGTTGGATACGGTAAAGCCCGACAGGCCTGCCTTCGGCTTGCCACCGATACCGGTCGCCCCCTCATCACGAATTTCACCGCCAGAACCGGTTGCCGCGCCTGGGAATGGTGCAATCGCTGTAGGGTGGTTGTGGGTTTCCACCTTCATCAGAATATGGATGGGCTCTTGGTGGGCGTCGTAGCTGGCCCGCTCCCCCCCAGCGCCAGTCAGTGGCGTGGGGAAGAAGCGCCCCCCCTGGCTACCCTTGATCACCGCCGCGTTATCGCTATAAGCCGAGAGTACGTTATCCGGCGAGGTCGCAAAGGTGTTCTTTATCATCTTAAACAGCGAATGGCTCTGGGCCTCGCCATCGATAACCCAGTCCGCGTTGAAGATTTTGTGGCGGCAGTGCTCCGAGTTCGCCTGGGCAAACATCATCAGCTCGACATCGCTAGGGTTGCGACCAAGCTCAATAAACGCAGCCACCAGATAGTCGATTTCATCGTCGGCAAGCGCCAGCCCTAATTCTCGGTTGGCTGTCGCCAGCGCTTCGTGGCCGCCTTCCAAGATATCGACACTGCCCAGTGGCGCAGGGGTATGATGAGCAAACAGTTTGACCGCGTCAGCAACGTCAGCCAGCACGTTCTCCGTCATACGATCGTGCAGTAGCGCGCTGATCACACCTAACTGTTCTGCGCTAGGCGCTCCGCGCAGTGCTACCCGATAATCGACACCGCGTTCGATGCGATCAATCTGGTGCAGCCCACAGTTATGAGCAATATCAGTTGCTTTAGAAGACCATGGCGACTGGGTGCCTAAACGCGGCACAACCAGGAAGCGCTGGGCGTTTTCAGGAATGTCTTGGCTCGCGTGGCTGCCATAATCAAGCAGCTTGGCCAAACACTCCTGGGCAGCATCATCCAGTGTCTCGCGGTGGTCTATGAAGTGGACATAATGGGCGGACAACGCCTCCACCTCGGGAACACGTTCACGCAACACCGTTAACAGCCGTTCATGGCGGAAGGCAGAAAGGGCAGGTGCGCCTCGCAGTTCGAGCATATCTGGGAGCCTCTAAAGCAGGAAGAGTTCGTGCGGGAAATCAGTGGGCCGCAGCGCGGCAATCTCACTATGATACTGGAAAGCGGCGGTCACACGAAATCAACAAGGTGACAGCATCTCTCAGGCTGGGTATCGTGGCAGCTTGTTTCATGCCGACAAGACGCCATGCTGACGTTGATTTGCCGACATTTTATAACGCGTTATCGCGCTTATTTTGCAGTCATTGTTACGCTTTTCTTAGCGTTAATTCCGCGCGCCACGCCGGTACCGCAAGGTGAGCACCTCGCTCAGATCATCGCGAAAGAATTTATTACGATTCATACCCGTAACACACCAACCACTTACTATGAAGGCCGCCAAGGCCCCACTGGCTTTGAATATGAGCTGATGCATCGGTTTGCTGACTATTTGGGGGTTAGCTTAAATCTCAATGCAAGCCACCATCCTGAAAGCGTGCTGCCAGCAGTACGAGGACAAGGAGACCTAGGTGCTGCGGCGCTACCCTTGCTGCCAGATTCACCCGGCATTCATTACACCCGCTCAATAATCCAGATGCAGCCACTGGTGGTTTATCGTCGCGGCTTGAACGGCATAAACGAGCCAAAAAATTTAGTTGGTTTGGAATTAGGCACGCTTAGCGAAGCAGGCACCAGCCAATCACTCCTCGCCCTTCAGCGCGACTACCCAAGCTTAAGCTGGAAAGAGTCTCACGAGCTTGAAGTAGCAGAACTGCTGGCTCGGGTGGAAAACGGCACGCTGGATGCCGCAATTATTTTTGATCATCAGTTTCGTCTCAATCGGCTTTTTTTTCCTAACGTCGAGCGCGGCTTCTTGCTAGGAGAGCCGCTATCATTAGCCTGGGCGGTGCCCAGCGGGCGCGGACTGGGGCTATTGGAAACTGCCAATCAGTTTCTTCAAGAACTGCAGGAAAGTGGCACGCTGGAGCAGCTCGTCAGCCGCTATTTTGGCCATGATGATTATTTGGAGTACGTGGGAACACGCACGTTTTTAGCCCATCTTGATGAACGCCTGCCAACCTATAGCGAGCTTTTCAAAAAGGCTGCTCGAGACACGGGGTTTGATTGGAAACTGCTGGCTGCCGTGGGCTATCAGGAATCTCACTGGGACCCTAACGCAGTGTCTCCCACCGGGGTGCGCGGCCTAATGATGCTCACCAACCCAACCGCCAGCGAGATGGGCGTCGCTGACCGCACTAATCCTGCCCAGAGCATTGATGGTGGCGCCCGCTATTTACGCAGTATTAAAGATCGTCTGCCAGAGAGCATTGTCGGTAATGACCGGCTCTACATGGCGATGGCGGCCTATAACGTGGGACTTGGACACCTATACGATGCCCGCAAGATCGCCGAAATGCGCGGCGGCAACCCAGACAGCTGGCAAGATGTCCGTGCAGCGCTGCCCTTACTTCAGCAACGGGAATGGCATAGCCAAACTCGCCATGGCTATGCACGCGGCGGTGAGCCGGTGATCTACGTACGCAACATTCGCCGCTACTACGAGATGATTGAGTACGTCGAACGCAGTCGCCAGCAGTTTTTCCAGTTGGGACAAACGCTGGTTAGCGATGAGCCTCTGTTACTCTTTGATATTATTCCACCCGTGGAGCAATGATTGGCTGCTACCCACAATACCGCCACTCGTTGACGATAGTAGCGGGCTAGCGTTTCGTAGCAAAAAACTGTTTTAGCAATTTTTTTGCCGGCGCTGCCAGCACGCCACTGGTGACAACTACTTGATGATTGAACCACGGCTGAGCAAGCAGGTTAGCTTTTGACTCGACCATCCCCGTGCGCGGCTCTGCCGCACCATACACCAAGCGCGCTAAGCGGGCATGAACCATGGCACCCGCACACATCATGCATGGCTCAAGCGTCACAAATAGTGTGCAGCCCTCTAAGCGGTAGTTACCTACCTGCTGCCCAGCCGCTCTCAGCGCGCGAATTTCCGCGTGACCGCTAGGGTCACAACTCGCTACCGGTGAGTTTCGCCCTGCTCCTATAATGGTACCCAAAGCATCCACCACTACGGCCCCCACCGGCACCTCACCCTCTTTAAAGGCAAGGTGTGCTTGGTCAAGCGCTCGGTGCATGTAAAATTCGTCGCTGCGTATCAAGACAAACTCCGCTAAGGTAGCAAAACGATCGTTTTAATTGTGCCATAGCCGCAAAGATACCCTGGCAAACATTAGCGGCCAAACGGACAGCACTAAGGATACCGAGAATGAACGATGCGCTGAAGTTACTGGTAAGCTTACTAGAGCTGGAAACACTTGAAGAGACGCTATTTCGTGGCCAAAGCCAAGACCTCGGCTTCCCACAGCTCTACGGCGGCCAGGTATTAGGCCAAGCATTAGCAGCGGCGGCACGCACCGTGCCCGATGATCGCCGCCCACACTCCCAGCATGGCTATTTTCTGCGTCCCGGCGACCCTCACCGCCCCGTCGTCTACCAAGTAGACACGATTCGCGATGGTGGTAGCTTTACTACTCGGCGCGTTACCGCTATTCAAAAAGGGCGCCCGATCTTCTTCTGTAGCGCTTCGTTTCAAAGCGCCGAAGAGAGCATTAGCCACCAGCGCACCATGCCCCACGTGCCTACGCCAGAAGCGTTAATCGAAAGTGGAGATGTAAAGCATGCGCGTTTCCCGGGTCATCCTATCGAGTTTTTGCATTTAAAAGGCAATCCAGACAATGCATCGCCTGCAGGGCAGTGTCTATGGTTTCGCCTAGCGGGCGGAACGCTGCCCGATGACCCAGCCCTGCATCGCCATCTGCTTTCCTACGCATCGGACTTCAACCTACTAACGACCGGACTGGTTCCCCACGGTATCAAGTTTACCGATCCTAAACTGCGCATCGCCAGCCTGGACCATGCCCTGTGGCTACACGAAGATCCCCGTCTGGATGACTGGCTACTCTACGTGATTGACTCTCCCTGGGCAGGCGGCGCCCGCGGTTTAGCGCGCGGTCATATTTACCGACGCGATGGTCGCTTGGTGGCCTCTACCGCTCAAGAAGGACTGGTGCGCTACCCGCAACAGCACTAAAGCACATCAATCAACCGATTCGCAAAAACACCGACGCCCGCTATCAGCGGGCGTCGGAGGATACATCAACGTGCGCTAAAAAGTTTACGCACCGTAAACGTCATTAATAGTTTTGAGCGGATAGTGCGCGGGATAAGGCTTACGCGCCACACCTGAGTCTACGGCTGCCTGAGCCACCGCCGAAGAAACTCGCTCAAGCAGGCGAATATCGACCGGCGTCGGGATAATGTACTCACGCCCAAAGCTCATCTCAGTGCGCTCGTAGGCGTCTAACACTTCTTGGGGTACCGGCTCTCGAGCTAGATCCTTCAGGGCGTGGACAGCAGCCAGCTTCATGGCTTCATTAATGCGTGTCGCCCGAACATCCAAAGCACCTCGGAAAATAAACGGGAAACCCAATACGTTATTTACCTGATTCGGGAAATCCGAACGACCGGTGGCCATGATCACATCAGGACGTGCCTCGCGGGCCACAGCCGGGTGAATTTCCGGATCTGGGTTAGTACAGGCGAAAATAACCGGGTCTGCGGCCATTTTTTTCACTTGCTCGGCAGAAAGCAGCCCTGGGCCTGAAAGACCAATAAACACATCAGCACCGTCGATGGCATCGTCTAACGTGCGCATATTGGTATGGCGGGCGAATTCAGCTTTATACTCGTTAATGCCATCGCGATCAGCGTGAATAACACCGCGACGATCAAGCATCACCAAATTCTTTTTACTCGCGCCACAAGACACTAGCAAACGCATGCAGGCAATCGCTGCTGCCCCCGCGCCCATGCAAACAATCTTCACATCTTCAATGCGCTTATTGGCAATATCCAGCGCATTAAGCATACCGGCAGCGGTCACAATGGCCGTACCATGCTGATCATCGTGAAATACTGGAATACTGCAGCGATCAATCAAGGCTTTTTCGATTTCAAAGCACTCGGGTGCTTTGATATCTTCCAGGTTAATACCACCCCAGGTATCCGCAATACGCGCCACCGTATCGATAAACGCCTGAGGGCTTTCAGCATCCACTTCAATATCGACTGAGTTAATGCCTGCAAAGCACTTAAACAGTACGCCCTTACCTTCCATAACCGGCTTACTGGCCAGCGGACCAAGGTTACCAAGACCTAGAATGGCAGTTCCGTCAGAAATGACAGCGACCAGATTCCCTTTACCAGTGTAGCGATACGCGTTTTCCGCCTCACGGGCGATTTCGCGAACCGGCTCAGCAACGCCAGGGCTATACGCCAGCGCCAGATCACGCGCGGTAGCTGTGGGTTTGGTTAACTCCACAGACAGCTTACCGGGAATCGGTTTAGCGTGATAATCCAAAGCCGCTTGCTTATTTGCATCCATCATGGTCAAGGTCCAATCAGCCTAAAGTAGAAAAGTCACTCCAGAATATAGAAAAAACCCATGCGCCTCAAGCACGTAGTAAACTTTGCAGAAAAACAGTTGTTTCAACCCCGTTTCCAACATGTTCGTAACTTTTCAACACCATTTGCTGCAACTTATAAATGAACGCGATAGCCATAAAGGTTTGCTTATTGATGCAATGCGGCATTTATGAAAATAAATTCCATTAAAAATTATAAAAAACCAATTTTTCCACAGGCCTGCCTGTGCAGAAGCGGCTGTGGACAAGTATCTATTTTAAGCATCTGCTAGAAGCATCCATGGATGCATCATTACTAGGTAGAATAAGCCTTCAAAAGGCCTATCAGGTAAGGAAGGGAAAGGAAAATGGAAAAAGCGTGCCTCTGAGAATAAAAAGCCCACGCCGTAGCGTGGGCTTATATTGCAAACACATTGTGTGTTTGCAGCAGCGCAAATCCGTTAGGATTAGCCGCGCTTAACGGCAGCGCCGAAACGCTTGTTAAAGCGTTCTACACGGCCACCAGTGGTCGCTTGCTTCTGCTTACCAGTGTAGAACGGGTGGCAGTTGGAGCACACGTCCAGAGAGAAGTCCTGACCAGAGGTAGAACCAACCTGGAAGCTTGCACCGCAAGAACAGCTAGCGGTGACCGTGTTGTAATTCGGGTGGATACCTTGTTTCATCTTGAGCCTCATGAGCTGTATGCCGCCACCTGATCCGTTGCCAAGCACCGCATACGGGTTTGAAAAAACTGCTAACCGGTTAACCGCTCCATCCTATAGATTCAGAGCGGCCGCGCATTCTAGCAAACTAAACGCCGGAGGCCAATTGTCCGACTCTGTTTCTAACCAGGCACGCCCTCAAGGCGGGTCCACAGCACCTTTTCAAGTGCTAAAAGTCGCTCTACCATCACCGCTGCGGCGTTTATTTGACTATTTACCAACACGCCAACCACCCGCTTGTGGCTGGCAGATAGGCCTTAGAGTGCGCGTCCCCTTTGGCCGCAGAGAAGTGGTCGGCGTGGTGGCAGAACTTGCCAATGGCAGCGAACTGCCTCACGGGAAGCTACGCGCTATTAGCGAGGTGCTCGATGACGCCCCCCTGCCCAACGACTGGCAGTGGCTATGCCATTTCGCGGCCCGTTATTATCAGCACAGTTTAGGCGACACAATGCAGCTGGCCATGCCCGCTCGGCTGCGCCAGGGCCACCCAATGGGAGGGCGAACGCAGACCCTGTGGCTGCCGCTATCACCTGGGGACGACCTGCCGCTTCAGCGAGCACCGAAACAAGCCGAGCTGTATGCCCTGCTGCGTCAGCATCCACATGGGCTGGCTGGTCGAGCCATCACTGCTCATGGTTTCACCCGTGAACAGCTTCTAGCCTTGCAAAAAAAGGGCTTCGCCCGTGCCCAGGAAACCACGCTAACCGCCACACCGCACGCTGGCGGCAACCTGCTGGCCTCACCATCACTGCCGCTGAACAGAGAGCAGGCCTCGGCACTTGCCGTATTGCATGAAAAGCTCGATAGCTACCATCCTTGCTTACTTGAAGGCGTAACCGGAAGCGGTAAAACCGAAATCTACCTTCAGCTAATTGAAGCCCTCGCCGCTAAGGGCAAGCAGTCTCTGGTGTTGGTGCCTGAAATAGGCCTCACGCCTCAAACCCTGGCGCGCTTTAAGAGTCGCTTTAGGGTACCGGTAGTGGCGCTACACTCAGGGCTTACCGACCTGGAGCGCCTGGATGTATGGGAAGCCGCAGCCAATGGCCGCGCGCTAGTCATTATCGGCACCCGTTCGGCTATTTTTACGCCACTCAAAAACCCAGGCGCCATTATCGTCGACGAAGAGCATGATGGCTCCTATAAACAGCACGACGGGCTTCGCTACCACGCCCGGGATTTAGCCGTTGCCAGGGCTCATTACCACAACATCCCCCTGCTGTTAGGCAGCGCCACGCCTTCTTTTGAGAGTTTGCAGCAAGCGCTTTCTGGCCACTATCGCCATCTGCGCCTCACCCAACGTCCCAGCCGACACCCACCAGCCAAGCTTGAATTGATTGACCTACGTCATCAGCGACGCCAGGGGGGGCTGCTGCCCGGCGCCATCACCGCTATCAAAAACACCTTAGCGTCAGGCAAGCAGGCGCTGGTTTTTATTAACCGACGGGGATTCGCACCAACGCTGGCTTGCCATAGCTGTGGGTGGATCGCCGAGTGCGGACAGTGCGACTCGCGCATGACGCTGCACCGCCAGCCTCCCCTTTTGGCCTGCCACCATTGCGATAGTCGGCGCGCGCTACCAGACGCTTGCCCCGAGTGTGGCAGCGGCGACCTGCGCGCCCTGGGCAGCGGCACCGAACGAACGGAAGAGACATTGCAGGGATTGTTCCCAAACGTCACCGTTCACCGTATTGACCGCGACAGTACGCGTAAAAAAGAGAGTTTTGAGCAGATACTCAAAGAGATCCAACGAGGCGAGCCATGCTTGCTCGTCGGCACCCAAATGCTGGCGAAAGGCCATCACCTGCCCCATGTCACGCTGGTCGTCGTCGTTAATGCCGACGGTGGACTTTACGCTGCTGATTTTCGCGCGCTGGAACACAGCGCGCAGTTGCTGGAGCAGGTCGCCGGTCGCGCTGGGCGTGCCGCTCATCCAGGGCGAGTACTGGTACAAACGCTGCACCCAGATGACCCGCACTTGGGCCAACTTGCGGAGCACGGTTATGGCGCACTCGCCCGCAGCCTTTTGGAAGAGCGCCGCCTCGCTATGCTGCCGCCTTTTTGCTTTATGGCATTGCTACGCATTGAAAGCCCCCATGAAGAAGCTGCCACCGCTTTGGGCCAGCAGGCTGCTCAAGCGCTCCGCCAATGGTTAACAATTGTAAAATTGCCGGTGCGCTGTTTGGGCCCCGTTCCAGCTCCCATGGAGCGCCGACAAAACCGTTATCATGTGCATATCATGCTGGCAGCAGACAAACGTAGCCAGCGCCATACCGCCGCTAACTGGCTGGTACAGTGGTTAGAGGCCAATCGTGAGGCGCGCAAAGTCCGTTGGTCAATCGACATTGACCCGCAAACGCTCGCGTAGAGACAGGGATATCACGGGCCATTGGCTCGCCCTGTAATGTAATACGGCTTTGAAACTGCGCGCCAATTGCCGATAATGGCCGCTTTGCCGCTGCCTAACATGAGCGCATGCACACGCCGCCACTGACGACATTCGGATATTTAAATGAAAGACACAATTGTTACTTTGCTAGAAGGCGCGATTGACGCGCTTAAGCACCAAGGCGTGCTGCCCGACGATCTACAGCCGACGATTAAAGTTGACCCCACTAAAGATAAAGCACACGGCGACTACGCCACCAACCTAGCCCTTATGCTGGCGAAGCCCGCAGCAAAGAAGCCGCGCGAGCTAGCCGACCTACTGGTCGCCGCCCTCCCTGCGAGCGATGCCATTCAAAAAACCGAGATTGCTGGCCCCGGCTTTATTAATTTTTTTGCTGCCACAGATGCGGCCGCTCAAATTGTTGCTCAGGTGCTCGATAGCGGCGATGCCTTTGGCCGCAGCCTGATTGGCAAGGGCGAGAAAGTCCAAGTGGAGTTTGTTTCTGCCAACCCGACAGGACCTCTTCATGTTGGCCATGGCCGTGGCGCAGCAATAGGCGACTGTATTTGCCGCCTGTTAGAAGCCACCGGCTACGATGTGACGCGCGAATTTTATTACAACGATGCCGGCGCCCAGATCAAAAATCTGGCGCTTTCTGTTCAAGCTCGCGCCAAGGGCCTTGGGCCAGATGACCCCAGCTGGCCAGAAGACGGCTACCGCGGCGAGTACATCGTTGATGTGGCCAATGACTACATGGCAGGCAAAACGGTGGCAGCCGATGACCGTGAAGTCACCGCTAAAGCAGATGCTAATGACCTAGATGCCATTCAGGCTTTCGCTGTCGCTTGGCTACGCCGAGAACAGGATTTAGACCTGAAAGCGTTTGGCGTTGAGTTTGACGTCTACTTCCTTGAGTCATCGCTTTATCAAGACGGCAAAGTAGACGCGGCCGTTGAGAAGCTCGTTGCGAATGGCCATACGTACGAAGAAGACGGTGCCATGTGGCTGCGCACCACTGACTTTGGCGATGACAAAGACCGCGTGATGCGCAAACGCGAAGGTGGCTACACCTACTTCTTACCGGATGTGGCCTACCACCTGAATAAGTGGCAACGCGGCTTTAAAACCGTGATTAATGAGCAAGGCGCTGACCACCACTCCACGGTTACCCGTGTTCGTGCTGGCTTGCAGGCACTGGAGGTCGGCATCCCCAAAGGCTGGCCCGACTACGTTCTGCATCAAATGGTAATGGTGACCCGCTCAGGCGTAGAGGTAAAACTGTCCAAACGTGCTGGCAGCTATGTCACCGTGCGCGACCTGATTGATGAAGTTGGCCGTGATGCTACCCGCTTCTTCCTGGCCGCACGCCGGGCGGACTCGCAGCTTACTTTTGACATCGACTTGGCACGCTCGCAGTCGAACGATAACCCGGTGTATTACATTCAATACGCTCATGCGCGGGTATCCAGCATGCTGCGCAAAGCCGAAGATGCAGACCAGCCATTCAACCACAGCGTCGCTCTAGCTAACCTCGCACTGCTCGATAGCGACCAGGAAAAGGCCGTGCTTAATCGCTTGGCACGCTACCCAGAAGTGGTTGAAAACGCCGCTAAAAATCGCGAGCCTCAGCAGGTTGCTCAGTATCTATTGGATCTTTCAGGTGATTTCCACACCTGCTACAACGCCGTTAAAGTCATGGTCGAAGACGATACCCTGCGCAACACACGCTTAGCTCTTGGACTAGCAACCAAGCAGGTGCTTCGCAACGGCCTTGATCTTATGGGGGTTAGCGCCCCAGAGGAGATGTAAGCGATGGCCAGCCCAAAAGAGAAGCCCGCCCGCCGAGGCGCAACCTCTCAGCGCAAAGCCAGCAAAAGCTCAGGTGGCGGATTCAAAATCCCTGGCTGGCTTTGGGGGATAGCAGGTTTAGCGGCAGGCTTCTTCCTAGCGCAGCATCAACATGGCACAGCTCCTTGGCAAGAGCAGGAAGACACGCCCCAAGCGACTGTCTTGCCTAAGCCTGCTGACAGCGATGAGCGCAGCGCTGCGCGTCAAACAGAAACCGTCGCCGAGCCATCAATGCCAACGTTTGAGTTCTACACGCTGCTGCCAGACACAGAAGTCATTGCTCCAGGCGTGTCACTGCCATCAACCGTGAACCGCCCTGAAGCAGCACAGCAGGAACAAACGACGGCAAGTAACGAAACAACGACAAGCAACGCAAGTGCGCGTCAGAACGATGACCCTATTGCTCAGGTTATTGCAGCTAATATGCGCCCTGAAGAGCAAGTGGCCGCTGCCCAGCAAGCGCCTGCCAGCAACACGCCTAACCGCTACATGCTACAGGCCGCGTCGTTTCGGGAGCTAAGCGATGCCGAGCAGTTGCGTGGCCGTCTGCGCAACTTAAGCCTGCTGGCCCAAGTTAGCGAAGTAAAGGCTAATGGCGATACTTGGCACCGTGTTCAAGTAGGCCCTTACGAAGATACTCGTGAGCTTAACCGCGCCCAAGACTTAATGGCCACACAAGGCATTGAGCCACTGCTGATCCAACTGCAGAACTAGTCTAACCACAGACTATTTTAACCCAAGGGCTAGACAGGCTTTCATCGTCATAAGCCCCGTTAAAAAAACAGTTTATCTAACAGCTTTATTTAGCGGGCGGTTGATTTTTTATCAGCCGCCCGCATTTTGTTGTGAATCGCTTTTTATACGGTCTTTTAAAATGGCCGATCAGTCATCGGGAGCATGTGTCTCCCCCAAGGAGTTATCTCCATGACCACTATTGTATCCGTACGCCGCGGTAATCAGGTTGCCCTTGCAGGCGACGGCCAAGTATCACTGGGCAACACCGTAATGAAAGGCAACGCGAGTAAAGTACGCCGCCTGTATCGTGGCAAAGTACTCGCTGGTTTTGCTGGCGGCACCGCCGATGCCTTCACCCTGTTTGAGCGTTTTGAAGCGCAGTTAGAAAAACACCAAGGACACCTCACCAAAGCAGCGGTTGAGTTGGCCAAAGATTGGCGCACCGATCGAGCGCTGCGCCGCCTGGAAGCGCTACTGGCCGTGGCGGACCACAGTGCCTCGCTGATTATTACCGGTAACGGTGATGTGGTTGAGCCTGAACGCGGCATTATTGCTATTGGCTCTGGCGGCAACTTTGCCCAAGCAAGTGCCCGCGCACTATTGGAAAACACCGAGCTTTCTGCTCGTGAAATCACTGAAAAGTCTCTCGAAATCGCCGGCGACATCTGCGTATTTACCAATCACCACGTGACGCTCGAAGAGCTGAACATCAACGACCGTTGAGGCCCTTTTTATGACTCAGATGACACCCCGCGAAATCGTCCACGCCCTGGATCAATACATCATTGGTCAACAAGATGCCAAGCGCGCCGTGGCCATTGCCCTGCGTAACCGCTGGCGTCGCATGCAACTAGACGATGAGTTGCGCCCGGAAGTGACTCCAAAGAATATTCTGATGATTGGCCCTACCGGCGTGGGTAAAACTGAAATTGCTCGCCGCCTCGCCAAGCTAGCCAGAGCGCCCTTCATCAAGGTCGAGGCGACTAAATTTACCGAAGTGGGCTATGTAGGCCGAGACGTTGAGTCGATTATTCGCGACTTGATGGAAGCCGCCATCAAAATGGTGCGTGAATACGCGAAGGAAGAAGTCGGCCATCGCGCTGAAGATGCCGCTGAAGATCGCGTTCTAGATGCACTGCTACCACCGCCCCGCGGTCAGGAAGATAAGCCTCGGGAAGATAGTGGTACGCGTCAAACCTTCCGCAAAAAGCTTCGGGAAGGCCAACTGGATGATAAAGAGATCGATATCGAAGTTTCCTCCCACGGGCAAGGCATCGACATAATGACGCCGCCAGGCATGGAGGAGATGACCAACCAGCTACAGAGCCTGTTCTCCAACATGGGCCAGCAAAAGCGCGAACAGCGCCGTGTAACGGTCAAAGAAGCACTGGTTCTGCTGCGCGATGAAGAAGCGGGCAAGCTGGTCAATGAAGAAGAGATCAAAGCTCGCGCTGTCGAAGCCGTCGAGCAGCATGGGATTGTCTTCTTGGATGAAATCGACAAAGTTGCCAAGGGTAGCGGCCAGTCTAGCGGTGGCGAAGTCTCCCGCGAAGGCGTTCAGCGTGATCTGCTGCCGTTAATCGAAGGCTCTACCGTGTCAACCAAATACGGCATGGTCAAAACCGATCATATCCTGTTTATTGCCTCGGGTGCCTTCCACCTATCGCGTCCCTCGGACCTTATTCCAGAGCTACAAGGACGCTTGCCGATCCGTGTTGAGCTGGATGCGCTGACCCCCGGCGATTTCCAGCGGATTCTCACCGAGCCCTCCGCCTCGCTCACTAAGCAGTATCAAGCACTGCTGGCTACCGAAGGGTTGGATATCGAGTTCACTCCAGACGGTATCGAGCGTATTGCCGAAATTTCCTGGCAAGTAAACGAAGGCACCGAGAATATTGGTGCTCGCCGTTTACATACAGTGCTGGAACGACTGCTTGAAGAAGCCTCCTTCAAAGGCGGCGACATGGATAGCCCGCTGGTCATCGATGCCGATTACGTCAATGCCCAACTGGGTGAGCTAGCAGTAGACGAAGACCTATCGCGCTATATTTTGTAAACGCGCTTATATCGGTATAGCCCGCAGCAGCTTGCCCGCTTTTTACGCTCGCAAATGCTGCTGTTCAGGCTGCGCTGCGTCTAACGTTACGCACGCGAACAACATCCCTGTTGCCCGTGCTCGATCGACGCCCTGTCGATCAAACGTTAGCCGTGGCGCTTGCCTTCACGCATTTGCTAAAGCGCAAATAGTCGGTCAATCCGCTTTAGCTCAGTATCGTTAAAGGTGACGTCATCCATGAATGCCCCTACTTCTACGAATGCCCCCACCCCAACGCGGGTTCACTACCATAAACAGGCTCGCGAACTAGAACTTGGCTACGCCACGGGTGAAAACTTTCGGCTGCCTGTCGAATTTTTACGGGTCTACTCACCTTCAGCCGAAGTGCGTGGCCACGGCGGCGATACTGCCGTACTGCAAGTGGGTAAAAAAGATGTCGGCCTGCAAAACATTACCCAAGCAGGTAATTACGCTCTGAAATTGCACTTTGACGACGGCCACGACAGCGGCCTTTACAGCTGGAACTATCTTTACGACTTAGCTCAGCATCAAACAGAGTATTGGCAAAACTACCTACAACGCCTAGAAGAGGCTGGCGCCTCCCGCGAACCAACTGGTATCCAATTCAAACAGCTGTGACGCTTGACCTCAGTTGAAGCGCAGACAAGCTGGGGGTGAGAAGGCTACAATGTCGCTAACCATTTATTGCGACGACCTTTTGGTCGATTATTACCGCCTCGAACTCGGGAGCTAGAGCCCCATGAGCCCCTCTGAAAAACGCACCACCCATTTTGGTTACCAGGAAGTCGCGGTTGACGAGAAAGCGTCTCGTGTTGCCGATGTCTTTCACTCGGTAGCCGCGCGCTATGACATCATGAATGACTTGATGTCTATGGGCATCCACCGCATCTGGAAGCGCCTTGCTATTGAGCGCGCAGGTGTTCGTCCTGGGCACCACGTGCTGGATATTGCTGGCGGCACTGGCGATTTAACGCTCAAGTTCTCTCGCTTGGTTGGCCCGCGTGGCAAAGTGGTATTGGCCGACATTAACGCCTCTATGCTCAACGTTGGCCGCGACAAACTGATGGATAATGGCGTCGGAGGTAACGTTGAGTTTGTACAAGCCAACGCCGAGTGCCTGCCATTTCCGGACAACAGTTTTGACTGCATTACGATTGCCTTCGGACTGCGTAACGTCACCGACAAAGACGCTGCACTGCGCTCTATGACACGCGTGCTAAAGCCCGGCGGACGGTTGCTAGTGCTGGAGTTTTCAAAGCCAAATAGTGCGCTGCTGTCGAAAGCCTACGATGAGTACTCCTTCCGCCTGCTGCCTAAAATGGGCGAACTAGTAGCCGGGGACGGTGAGAGTTATCGCTACCTCGCCGAATCTATTCGCATGCATCCCGACCAGGAAACCCTGAAAGGCATGATGGAAACGGCAGGGCTTGATCGGGTTGAATATACCAACCTGACCGGCGGCATCGTTGCCCTTCACCGCGGCATTAAATTATGAACTCACCGACAATGAGGTCAGCATGCTAGTCACCCCGACCCTGTTGCTGGCCGGATGTGAACGCACGTTGAACGCCTTGCTTGCCCGTGATCCGGCTGCGCCTGCGCGTTTGTCCGCGTTAGCAGGAAGTCGGCTACTGGTAAGGCTTGAAAAGCCTCACCTTCAGCTGGTGCTGCACTACCACCATGCAGGTATTGATCTGCTGCGTGGCGATGATTTAGACGAAACTGACGTCGATGCCATCGTCGAACTCACTCCTGAAACACTCTCTGAGTGGTTAAGTGGCTCCTCCATTGAGCGGTTGATGTTTGATGGCAAGCTTTCTGTGCGTGGCCGCATCCACCTTCTGGAAGCCACCCGAGACCTACTCTTTGATCTGGATATCGACTGGGAAGGCGAGCTAGCTCGCTGGCTGGGAGATATGCCCGCTCATTCACTGGCCGAAGGTGTCCGACGCGCCGCGCGCTGGGGGCTAAGAGCGAAAGATGAGCTGCTGCAAGACGTTTCTGAATACGTATTTGAAGAAGCCCGCATACTCCCCGGCCGCCAACAGCGCGATGTGCTCCGCGATCATTTGACCGAACTAGAGATCTCCACCGACCGCCTGGAAGCCAAGCTCAATCGCCTGCATAAGCGTTTGACACAGTTGACGGCCAGCCAGTCGCCAAACAAGCAGCCACACCTCGAGGAGCCGCACTGATGAGCCTGCGGTTATTGAAGATCTCTTGGATAGTGGCTCGCCATCGCTTGGATACGTTGATACCCGTTGAGCGGCTACCGTTCTGGCTACGTGCCTTAATGACGCTTTCGCCTCTAAAACTGTTTCCTGTCGGGCAGCGCAGTCGCGGCGAGCGACTGCGCCTGGCCTTGGAAGCGCTGGGGCCGATTTTTATTAAATTTGGCCAAATGCTCTCGACCCGTCGAGACCTATTGCCCGAAGACATCGCCGATGAATTAAAACGGCTGCAAGACCAAGTGCCGCCCTTCCCCGGCGAACTAGCCGCTGCACGGGTCGAAAAAGAGCTTGAAATGTCGCTTGTAGAGGCATTTGCCGCCTTTGACCGAGTGCCTTTAGCGTCAGCATCGATTGCCCAGGTGCATGCGGCAACGCTGCATAGCGGTGAAGATGTCGTCGTCAAAATTATTCGCCCCGGCATCGAGCGCATTATGCGCCAAGATATGGCGCTGATGTATCAAATCGCTAAGTTGCTGGGTAAAGTGCCTGACGCGAAACGCTTACGCCCCGTAGAAGTGATTCGTGATTACGAAGCCACCTTATTTGACGAACTTGATCTCTACAAAGAAGCGGCAAACACATCGCAACTTAAACGTAACTTCAAAGACTCACCGCTGCTGTTTGTACCGACAATCTATTGGTCATACACCCGCCGCCATGTCATGGTTCAGGAGCGCATTCGCGGCGTGCCTGTGGCTGATTTAGACACCCTCAAGGCGCGTGGAACCAACCTTAAGAAGCTGGCTGAACGCGGCGTAGAAATCTTCTTCACCCAGGTCTTCCGAGATAACTTCTTCCATGCCGATATGCACCCCGGCAATATCTTTGTTAACTGCGATGATCCTGAAGATCCACAGTATATCGCCATCGACTGCGGCATCGTGGGGAGCCTTACCCGAGAAGATCAAGACTACCTAGCGCGCAACCTGCTGGCCTTTTTCCATCAAGATTATTACGAAGTAGCGGCGTTACATATTGAGTCCGGCTGGGTGGGCGAAAACACGCGCGCTAACGAGTTTGCAGCCGCTATTCGTACCGTATGCGAGCCCATTCTTGAAAAGCCGCTAAAAGATATTTCGTTTGGGCAGGTGCTGTTAGGACTGTTTCAAACAGCACGACGCTTTAATATGGAAGTACAGCCACAGTTAGTATTGTTGCAAAAAACGCTGCTTAACATCGAAGGACTGGGTCGTCAGCTTTACCCTGAACTGGATCTGTGGAGCACTGCGAAACCATATCTAGAAAAGTGGATGAAACAGCGCGCTGGTATCGGCGGCCTTTGGGAATCGCTCAAACGCCAAGCGCCGGAGCTTTCTCATCAGTTGCCTGAGCTACCCGTGCTAGCGCATCAAGCGCTGAGTCGAATGGAGCATGAACACCGCCAGCGTCATCAGCAAGTGGCCTCAATTAGTGACGTTCAGCAGCAACTGACGCGCCAGCATAAGCGTCATTACCGACTGCGTATCGGCCTTATCTTGCTTGCTATTGCCCTGGCTTGGCAGCCGCTGAGCAGCTGGGCATCGGCTCAAGAGTGGCCTGTCTTAGTAGCTGCGGGAGTAGGTTTGTTGCTGCTGCTATGGCAATGAAACATTCTGGCAGTAAGATAAAGCGTCTCAGTGTCGCCCTTGGCGAAAGCACTGATCTTTGGCGAAAGCGCTGTGATGATTGATAAAAGGATGCCTATGACTGATTCTACCCAGACGACGCAGGTGCTAGATGCACTCGCGGAGGTCTTAAAGCAGCGTCGACATGCTTGTGCAGAAGATTCTTATGTTGCCTCCTTGCATCATAAGGGTTTGAACAAGATACTCGAAAAAGTCGGCGAAGAGGCGACCGAAACAATTTTGGCTGCTAAAGATGCCGAGCACGGCGGCGAACAGGCGCATCAAGCTGTGATCGCTGAAACCGCTGACCTGTGGTTTCATAGTTTGGTGATGCTGTCGCACCTTGAACTGGATCATCAGCGCGTTTTAGATGAGCTAGCACGGCGGTTTGGTATTTCTGGTCATGACGAAAAAGCGTCCCGCACACAACGTTAACCTGCACTGATGAGGAAATGCATATGTTAGGTGGTATCAGTATTTGGCAGTTGCTGATTGTTCTGGGCATTATCATCCTAATTTTCGGCACTAAGAAACTGCGTAATGTGGGCACCGACTTAGGCGGTGCAGTCAAAGGCTTTAAGAAGGCCATTAACGAAGAAGAGAAAGACGGCGACAAAAAGGATGCTGACCAACCTCAGGCGAAGGTAAGCCACGAAGAGGCTGGTAACACCTATGATGTTCAAGCAGAAGAGAAGCGTGCCGCCGAAGAACGCCCCACAGAACGTAACGAAGAGCGCAAATAACCCATGCTGGATATCGGCTTTCTTGAACTGATGCTGATTGGTATCGTCGGGCTTCTGGTGCTTGGCCCAGAGCGCCTGCCTAGAGCCGCTCGCACTGCAGGCATGTGGATTGGCAAAATCAAGCGTACGGTATCCGGTATGCAGCGCGAAATCAGCGCTCAGTTGGAAGCAGAGGAGCTGCGTCAAAAGCTCAACGAGCAGCAGAAAAAGCTCGATGACAGTCTCAAAAAAGCCAAGCAGGATGTTGAGAGCATTGCCGACGCCCCCTCTTCTTCCAGCACTTCGGCACAAGCGACCCAAAACGAGACCGAGCAGCGGGTTGCCAACGCGAGTGCTCGGCTAGATGATGCCCTGCAAACAGTACGCGAAGACACGCCAGCAGCCTCTTCCTCAACGTCTCATCAACGTGCTACCGATGAACTGCGCGCGGTGAATCCTAGCGGCAAGAGTGAGCCTAGCAATAATGCTAAGCAAGCGGATGTGGAAAATGCCGATATTAAAAAAGCGGATCTTACAAAGGCGGATCTTACAAAGGCAGATCTTACAAAGGATAGTAATCACCAATGAGCATGTCTGGCGATTCCCAGGAGCCACGTAAAGACCAAGGCCAAGCGCCTCTTATTGAGCACCTGATCGAACTACGCTCGCGGCTTATGAAAGCGGTCGTGGTTGTATTAGTCATATTTCTTGGCCTTTATGCCTTTGCTAATGACATCTACAGCTTTGTGGCTGAGCCATTAATGGCACTGTTGCCAGAAGGCTCACAGATGATCGCCACCGAGGTAGCCTCGCCCTTCTTGGCGCCCTTCAAACTAACCCTGGTAGTCGCCGTCTTTATCGCTATCCCCTTCGTACTGCACCAAGCATGGGCGTTTGTAGCACCTGGGCTTTACGATAACGAAAAAGCGCTGGCGATACCCATTCTGGTCTCCAGCATAGCGCTATTTTACGCTGGGGCGGCCTTCGCTTATTACGTGGTTTTTCCGCTGCTCTTTGAGTTTTTCACCCAGACCGGGCCGGAAAACGTGGCGGTAATGACCGATATTAATCAGTATCTGAACTTTGTACTGAAGCTGTTTTTCGCCTTTGGTGTTGCGTTTGAAATCCCCATCGCAACATTTCTGTTGATCCTGTCTGGTGCGACCACGGTCGAAAGCCTTTCTAAAAAGCGCCCCTACATTATTTTAGGCTGCTTTGTGGTGGGCATGCTGCTTACCCCTCCCGACATTATTTCTCAAAGCCTGTTAGCGATACCGATGTATCTACTTTATGAGGTGGGCCTACTGTTTGGCCGGTTGGTACGCCGTAAGGCAAAGGCGGATGACGCTGAGGAACAAGAGACCTAAAAGCACTATTAAAGGCGATACACCGCTCAAAAAAAGCCTCTGCCATGGGAGCATGACAGAGGCTTTTTACTCTTCATACGAGAGGCTTTTTGCCCCTCATACGCATAGCCGATTACCTAGAAAATATTAGCCCATCATTTCATCAATGCGGTCTACCAACTTAAAGATACCTGTTGCGGCCTCACTGATACGGGTCGCCAGCATATAAGCAGGCGTCGTTACCACCCGGTGCTCATGATCCACCACAATGTCTTCTACGCCACAGCTGCGGTGCAGGCCACCCATCGCACTAATGGCGCCAGAAACACTCGGATCATGACCAATGGTCACGGCCACCCCTTCGCCAAGTAGGCGCGGGACCAAAACAGGAGAAATACACATCAGGCCAATGGGTTTTGCCTCTTCCTTAAAGCCTACCAGCGCCTCTTTTACGCTCTCAAGTACCTGCATACTGTCGCCCTTGTCGGCAAAATCAGACAGGTTTTTAGCGACACCAAAGCCACCAGGAACAATGACCGCATCAAAGTCGTCAGCATCTAGCTCAGTAATCGGGCTAATATCACCCCGGGCAAGGCGCGCAGACTCCTGCAACACATTGCGCTGCTCACCCTCAACAGGCTCTTGGGTTAAGTGGTTAATCACATGATGCTGAGCGACATCTGGCGCAAAGCAGCGATAGCCAATCCCCAACTGATCAAGGCGCAGCAGCGTTAGCGTTGTTTCATAGATTTCAGAACCATCAAAAACGCCGCAGCCTGCTAATACGATTGCTACCTGTTTGGTCATGCTTATCTCCTTATCGTAGCGCTTATTATCGCTGTTAAATCGTCGCCACTTAGCGTCGCTGAGTGGCTCACTTTAGTCAGTCTATAAAGCCACTACAAGCCAGCTACCACAAGCCTGCTTTCGCTGCAGTGCAGGACTGATATACTCACGTTAGGCCTTTTAAGGCACCTACTATTCGATTGACTATGCGATTGTTTGGAGAAAGCCGTTGAACACCTCTGCTCCCCGTCACTTCCCTGCTACCCGACTTCGCCGTATGCGTCGCGACGATTTCTCCCGTCGCTTAATGCAGGAGTCGACGCTAACACCCAGTGATTTGATTTTGCCGGTTTTTGTACTGGAAGGCGAAAATCAACGCGAAGCAATTGCCTCAATGCCCGGTGTTGAGCGTCTTTCCATCGACCTGCTGATAGAGCAGGCACGTGAGGCCTACGCGCTGGGTATTCCTGCCTTAGCTCTCTTCCCCGTTGTCGGCGCTGAGCAAAAAAGCGAGTTAGCAGAAGAGGCTTACAACTCGAATGGTCTTGTCCAGCGTAGTGTGCGGGCGCTAAAAGAAGCACTACCAGAGCTTGGCATTATTACCGATGTCGCCCTTGACCCCTATACTAGCCACGGGCAGGACGGCATTCTTGATGAGCACGGCTATGTGCAAAATGACCGCACAGTGGATACGCTGCTCAAACAAGCGCTCTCTCACGCCGAAGCAGGCGCCGATGTCGTAGCCCCCTCCGATATGATGGATGGCCGCATCGGCGCCATCCGCCAAGTGTTAGAGCAAGAACACCTGCATAATGTGCGTATTATGGCGTATAGCGCTAAGTATGCCTCTAAGTATTACGGCCCCTTCCGTGATGCAGTCGGGTCTGCCACTAACCTTGGCAAAGCAGATAAACGCACCTATCAGATGGATCCTGCCAATAGCGATGAAGCGCTGCATGAAGTGGCTATGGATATCGCCGAAGGCGCCGATATGGTGATGGTGAAACCCGGTATGCCTTACTTGGATATCGTACGCCGTGTAAAAAGCGAACTCCAAGTACCGACATTTGCCTACCAAGTCAGCGGTGAATACGCCATGCATCGCGCTGCTTTCGATAACGGCTGGCTTGAGGCCGAACCGGTGATTCTTGAGTCACTGATGTGCTTCAAGCGCGCAGGAGCTGATGGAATTTTAACCTATTTTGCGTTAGAAGCAGCACGCTTATTGCAGCGTTAGTTTAGTAGATCAGTCCGTAAAGATGACAAACCAGTGACACTAGTTTGTCATCTTTTCCCGGCATACTCCTATCAACAGCAATTATCACGCTATGATGAGTATGAACCACCACCGGGGGGGCAACCATGGACGATCAATCAGCAGATTCCACGCCAGTATTTTCTAGCGAGTCAACGAACGCTGCAAACGAGACAGTAAGTGGCGAGGGAGAAGCTTTGCCATTGCGCATCAATCGTACCCCCACCGGAGTTCACGCGAAAGAGTCTCATTTGGAGGCGGATCTTGACGATCCGCAGCTCTACTTCAATCGCGAGCTTTCTCATCTGCAATTCAATATCCGGGTGCTTGAACAAGCCCTGGACGATGCGCATCCGCTACTTAACCGGCTGATGTTTCTGCTGATCTTTTCATCCAACATGGATGAGTTTTTTGAGATAAGAGTCGCCGGGCTTAAACACCAAATGGCACTAGGCGACGATACCACCGCCGCTGATGGCCGCTTACCCAAGGCTGTGTTGGCAGAAATTTCGGATATCGCGCATCAGCAAATTGCCCGCCAATATCAAATATTGAACGAAACACTGCTGCCCGCGCTGGAAGCTCAGGGATTACGCTTTCGTCGTCGCGATCAGTGGACCGACGAGCAAAAAGCCTGGGTGAAAGATTTTTTTGATAACGAGATCATGCCGGTCATCAGCCCCATTGGCTTAGATCCTTCCCACCCGTTCCCGCGTTTGGTTAATAAAAGCCTCAACTTCATTGTTGAGCTAGAGGGAAAGGACGCCTTTGGCCGGGCTGGCGGTATGGCAATACTGCCAGCACCCCGCTCACTGCCTCGTTTGATGGCGCTGCCTAAAGCGCTATGTGCAGAAGGCTTCTCCGAGTATATTTTCTTATCGTCGATGATTCACGCACATGCAGAGGAACTCTTCCCCGGCATGCGTGTGCGCGGTTGTTATCAGTTCCGGCTGACCCGCAATGCCGATATGACCGTCGACCCAGAAGAGGTCTCAGACTTGGCCTCAGCGCTACGTGGCGAGCTATTAGCCCGTCGCTATGGCAGCGGTGTTCGCCTTGAAGTCGCTGATAATTGTCCAGATGACTTGATCAGTTTCTTGCTGCGCCAGTTTGAGCTAGAAAGCAGCGATTTATACCGTGTTCAAGGGCCGGTAAATTTGACCCGCATGATGGCGGTTCTCGGCGATGTCGACCGACCAGAGCTACTCTACCGCCCTTACTCACCTAGCGTGCCAAAAGCATTAAAAGGTGGCAGCCTGTTTAGCGCTATTGCCAAAAGCGATATTCTGCTTCACCACCCGTTCCAGTCCTTTTCACCTATCGAAGATTTACTGCGCGAGGCTGCACGTGATCCGGACGTACTGGCAATCAAGCAGACGCTGTACCGTACAGGCGCAGACTCAACGATAGTGAGTGCTCTGGTCGATGCCGCTAGCCAAGGCAAAGAAGTTACCGTTGTTATCGAGCTGCGGGCGCGTTTCGATGAGGCCGACAATCTTCAGTTAGCATCACGCCTGCAAGAAGCCGGTGCCATCGTGATTTACGGCATCATGGCCTATAAAACCCACGCCAAAATGCTGCATATCGTGCGACGTGAGAAGGGCGAGCTGCGCCACTACGCACATTTAGGTACCGGCAACTACCACTCTAAAACCGCCAAACTATATACCGATTACAGCTTGCTGACTGCCAATACAGCGCTATGCGCGGACGTGCATAAAGTGTTCCAGCAGCTTTCTGGCATGGGCCGCGCGCGCAAGATCGATACCCTGCTCCACGCCCCCTTTACGCTTCACGAGCGCTTAGTCGAAATGATTGACCGTGAAGCTCAGGTGGCGCTTAAAGGTAAGCGTGGGCATATCATTATTAAGTGTAATTCGTTAACAGAGCCCAAGCTTATCAAAGCGCTTTATCGCGCCTCGCAAGCAGGCGTAGAGTGCGACCTAATCATTCGCGGCATGTGCTGTTTGAAACCCGGTATCGAGGGTGTTTCAGAGAATATCCGCGTGCGGTCGATTATTGGGCGCTTTTTAGAACATACCCGTGTTTTCCACTTCCACAATGACGGCAAGCCAGAAACGTGGTGTTCAAGCGCTGATTTTATGTCACGCAATATGTTCCATCGCGTAGAAACCTGTTTCCCGCTATTGGATAAAAAGCTGGCCACCCGAGTACGTAAAGATTTGGAAACCTATCTGGTCGATAACTGCCAAAGCTGGCTACTACAAAGCGACGGCAGCTATCAACTGCAGAGCCCTGGCAATGGCGACCCGATCAGCGCCCAGGAAACACTGCTCTATGCCTACGCCTCTAAAAGCTAGCTATCACCGCTAGAGAAACAGTAAGCCCCGCTGCCTGTTGCAGCGGGGCTTAAATGACAAATAGCTGTGTTCAGAACTACCTATATTTAGAACTACCTATGCTCAGAATTAACTTTTATCACCCTTACTTACTTGTCTAGCGGGTGATCCGTTAATTACGCATAACGCTGACGTAGTTGATTGGCCGCTTCCACCATATTCGCCAATGCAGGCTCTACTTCTGCCCAACCACGGGTTTTTAGACCACAGTCTGGGTTCACCCACAGCCGCTCGGCAGGGATTTTCTCCAGCGCTTTTTCCATCAGCGCCACCATCCACGCAACATCCGGAATATTGGGCGTGTGGATATCATAAACCCCTGGCCCAATTTCGTTCGGGTATGCAAAATCCTGGAAAGCGTCCAGCAACTCCATATCGGAACGCGACGTTTCAATAGTAATCACATCCGCGTCTAGTGCAGCGATGGCACCAATGATGTCGTTGAACTCCGAATAGCACATATGGGTATGAATTTGGGTGCTATCCTTAACGCCAGCAGCGCTTAGCTGGAAGCTTTCTACCGCCCAATCTAAATAGGACTGCCACTCGTGCTGACGCAGCGGTAAGCCTTCACGTAGCGCGGGCTCATCAATTTGAATGATCCGAATACCGGCTTTTTCCAAATCTAATACTTCGTCACGCAGCGCCAGGGCGATCTGGCGGCAGGTGGTTGCGCGGGGTTGATCATCACGCACAAACGACCACTGCAAAATCGTCACAGGCCCTGTCAGCATGCCTTTCATGGGCTTATCCGTGAGCGATTGGGCATATTCGCTCCACTTCACTGTCATTGGCTCTGGGCGGGTGACATCACCAAAAATAATCGGCGGTTTCACACAACGAGAGCCATAACTTTGTACCCAGCCAAAGCGCGTAAAGGCAAAGCCTTCTAACTGCTCACCAAAGTACTCCACCATGTCATTACGTTCAGCCTCACCATGGACAGGCACATCAAGACCTAGTGCTTGCTGGCGCTCTACGACGAAGGCAATTTCTTCTCGCATGCGGGCTTCATAATCCGTTTGGCCCAGTTCACCGGCTTTAAATGCCCGACGAGCAGCGCGTATCTCACCTGTTTGCGGAAAAGAACCAATGGTGGTGGTGGGAAACAGCGGTAACGCAAGCGCTCTGCGCTGTGCTGCTGCGCGGGCAACATAAGGTGATTGGCGTTGGCTATCTTGAGCCGTTATTGCTGCTAGACGTGAGCTGACAGCAGGCTGATGAATTCGGGTTGATTCCCGACGCTTATCCAAAGCATACGTTGCTTCGCTCACCCGCTGTTCATCGACAGGCGTTGTGCGATTATCAATGAGCCGAGCGAGGGTCACCACCTCATCCAGTTTTTGCCGGGCAAATGCTAACCAGCCGACCAGCTCGCTCTCTAGCTCGGTTTCTTGGGATAAGTCTACCGGCACGTGCAGCAACGAGCAGCTGGGCGCCAGCCATAACCGCTGCCCTAAACGCACTTTTAAGGGCAGCAAACGCTCACGTAGGGCTGCCAAATCAGCACGCCAGATATTACGGCCATCGACTAAGCCAATTGAGAGCACTTGATGAGGGCTTAAACGATCAATCACGCTCTCTACCTGGCCCGGCGCACGCACAGCATCAATATGCAACCCAGCCACTGGCAGGCGAGTGGTTAGCGAAAGGTTATCACCCAGCGCACCAAAGTAACTGGCAACGAGTAGCTTCAGCGGCGCCGATTGCAGGCGATGATAGGCGCGCTCATACGCTTGCTGCCACGCCAACGGCAAGTCTTGCACCAGAGCAGGCTCGTCAAGCTGCACCCACTCAATACCTTGAGTGGCTAAGCGTGCCAGAATTTCGCTATACACATCCAGTACGCTGTCTAACAGGCTCAGCCGGTCAAACTCACTACCTTTAGTCTTACCCAGCCATAGCCAAGTAAGCGGGCCGGTTAGCGTCACTTTCGGCGTAAAGCCCGCCTGTAAAGCTTCATCTACTTCATTAAATAAGCGGTCAGACGCTAGCGTAAACGTCTGCCCCTCATGCAGCTCAGGTACTAAGTAGTGGTAGTTGGTATCAAAGTACTTGGTCATTTCGCAAGCAGCTGCGGGTGTCCCGCTAGGGGCACGGCCACGGGCCATGCGAAACGCGGTATCCAAATCAACGTTGCCTGCGCTAACTTCGTGCTGGGCATTAAAACGCGCGGGCACCGCTCCCAGCATGACGGAAACATTAAGTACCTGGTCGTAAAATGCAAAATCGCCAACACTGATAAAGTCGAGGCCCGCGTTTTGTTGGGTCTGCCAATGAGAAAGCCTGAGCGCCTGACCTGTTGCTTCAAGGTCTCCCCGTGTGATGTCTCCTTTCCAATAGGCTTCGGTGGCTTTTTTAAGTTCGCGCTGAGCGCCAATTCGGGGATAGCCGAGAATATGAGAAACTGTCATGATGAAACCTTTCAACGTGAATGATTTCGCACAGTCTGCTCACCCTACAAAGATGAATCAAACTAAAGTTTTTAATATTAATCATGAAAAATACTCACAATGATTGAATTACGCCACCTGCGCACGCTGCTTGCCCTCCGGGAAACCGGTTCTTTAGTGGAGGCTGCTGAGCGGGTTCACCTAACGCAGTCGGCACTTTCCCATCAGCTAAAAGACTTGGAAGGTCGCGTTGACAGCGCGCTGTTTGTACGTAAAACGCGCCCAGTAGAATTCACTCGGGCGGGTCTTCGCCTATTGGCCCTGGCGGATGAGATTTTGCCTGAGGTGCGTAAAGCTGAGCGCGACTTAGCTCGCTTAGCAGGTACCGAACAGGGACGATTACACATGGCGATCGAGTGCCACAGCTGTTTCCAGTGGCTGATGCCAACGGTGGATTATTTTCGCGACCATTGGCCAGAGGTGGAAATCGATATCCCCAGCGGTCACCACTTCGACCCACTCCCTGCCCTTGCTAGAGAGCAGTTAGACTTGGTGATTACCGCCGATCCTCAGCCACTGGAAGGGGTTCACTACGTGCCGCTGTTTCGTTATGAGGGACTACTAGCGGTTGCTCGACAGCATGCCTTTGCCGGCCGACCATTTATCGAACCACAAGCGTTAGCCGAGGAGACGCTAATCACCTACCCAGTCGAACACTCCCGGCTAGATGTGTTTACCCAGTTTTTGTCTCCCGCCAATGTACGACCACAGGAAATTCGCACCGCAGAGCTCACCATCATGATGATGCAGCTTGTTGCCAGCGGTAGAGGCGTCTGCGCGCTACCCAACTGGGCGCTCACCGAGTATTTAGAGCGGGATTACGTTAGCGCCGTAAAACTGGGCGAGAACGGCATTTGGAGCACACTTTATGCTGCCATTCGGGAGGAAAATATAGAAGCGCCTTGGATGCAGGATTTTTTGCGCACCGCTAAAGAGACGTCATTTGCGGTGCTGTCAGGTATTAAACCGGCAACTCGCGACGAGGAATCAGCAACGTAAAGCGCGCGCCGCCCAGTGTAGGGCTGGTATCAACAGTGACGCTACCGCCATGGCCTGCGATAATTTTTTGCACAATAGATAAACCTAGCCCGTAGCCCCCAGAGCTACGGGCTCGACTGTCGTCAAGTCTGGCAAACGGCTTGAAGATATCGCTACGCGCTTCGGGTGGTATGCCGGGCCCATCATCCTCAATATCAATACGTACAAGGTGAGGCTCATCCCATAGGCGAATCACTACTTGCGACTTGCCATAGCGACAGGCATTGCTGACAAGGTTCTGCAACGCTCGTTGTAAATAGCGAGGTTCGGCGTATAACTCAACTTCAGCACTACCATCCAGCGTTAACGATAAGCTTTGGTGCAAAGGTGACAGCGTGTCGATGACTCGCTCAGCCATTGCCCGGCACTCAACCAACGCCATTTCTAATTCAACGCCATTGTTCGACTCCCCCCCCAGGCGAGCATAGGTGAGAATTTCGTCTACCAATTCGTCTAGTTCGGCAATATCAGCATCAATCCCCTGAAGCTGACGGCGAATCGCAGGTTGGTCGGTCATATCTTCGACCATTTGCACCGCAAACCGTATACGGGCCACCGGCGTGCGTAATTCATGAGAGACCGCACGAATCATCTCTTGCTGGCCTCTTAACAAGCTCTGAACTTGATTCGCCATCCCATTGAATGCCATACCCAAGCGGCCTAAAAAGTCTCCGCTTTCCACTTTCACCTGGGTTTCTAAGCGCCCGCTAGCGATTCTAGTCGCAGCAAGCTCTAAACGCGCCATACGCGATTCAATGCTGCGCATAATTAAGTAAATAATCAGGCTAAGCACGACCATCAAGCCTACCAACAAAGGTAAGTGCAAATTGACCGGCAGCGTATCACCACGAGAGGTCGGCCCCGCTTGCAGCCACTGATTATCACCAGGCACCCGGTAAAGCAGGATCAGCGAGAGCTTATCCGACACCAGCCGCGTCAGCACGCCTCCCTGAGCGAGTTGAAACTGCTGTTCTGGAGTAAGGTCTGAGGGCGGCGTTGAAAGCAGGACAAGTGGCCAGCCACCCGCGTCTAGCGAAGCGATGGCGTCGGCCCTCGCCTCATGAGGCATGCTAGAAAGCCACTCTCCGAGCAGTATCATGCAGCCCTGCCACTGGCGCTCGCTCCAGGCAGCAAACGTTGCTTCCAGCATCCACTCATCGTTGGGTATGCGTTGCCGTAACCGCCAGGGCTCTTCAGCAACTAATACCGTGCCTCGCTCGACGCGAGCTTGTTCAAAGTAGTTAAGCCCCACACTTTCAATACGCTTAAGTGAGAGCTGCATACCCAGCCGTTCCGAAAAGCGGGCAAGCATGGTTTCTCTTTCAGCCACCGGACTTGACGCTAACTGCTGCGTCATTAACGACATCGGCAATGCGGCGAGCTGTTCACGATAATCTTCTCGACGAATCTGCTCGATAAAAGAACGCCCGCCCAATGCAATAAAAAATACCACGCATAGTGCTAACCCCAGCAGAAGATAAAACCTTAAAAAAGAACCGTGGCCCAGCACTCGCCGCATGCGGTTAACCTCTGTTAGTTAACTGTCTTTGACAAAAAGATAGCCTTTGCTCCGCACTGTTTTGATCCGGTGCGGTTGGTTAGGGTCGTCGCCTACTTTGGGACGAATACGTGAAACCCGCACGTCAATTGAACGATCCTGCCCATCGTATTTAATGCCACGCAGCTCATTGAAAATTTCTTCTCGGGTTAATACACGCCCTGCGTTGCTCGCCAACAGCCACAGCAGATCAAATTCCGCGCTGGTAAGATCTATACGCTCGCCGGAAAGCCAGGCTTCACGCGTTGCGTTATCTATCTCTAGATTTTCGAAGCGCAGGCGCATCTCACCACCAGGCGCTGGTGCATCGGCACGACGCAGTAACGCACGCATACGTGCTAATAGGACGCGGGGTTGAACCGGTTTTGGAACATAGTCATCAGCCCCCATTTCCAAACCCAGCACCTGGTCAAGATCATCCGTGCGGGCCGTTAGCATCATGATAGGACCAGCAAAGTTGGGCCTAACACGACGGCAGATAGCCAAACCATCTTCGCCCGGTAACATTAAGTCCAAAATCACCAAGTCAGGCTGAAGTGTTAAAATACGATCCACGCCTTTTGCACCATCCGCCTCTAGCGTCACTTGAAAGCCATTTGCCTCCAGATATTCGCGGGTCAGCTCTGCCAAGCGCTGGTCATCTTCAATAATCAACACGTGATCTTGATCGGGATAGCCAAGTGTGGCGGCGTCTTGAGCCCCAAGCGCCTGAAATTGCTGTTCCAAGTGGTCTACCATCCTTTATATTCACTCCGCTTAGGCAGTTTGTGTTATCACCCGCTCACCCTATGTAACCGCAGGTTGCAATATCTTCCAGGATACCTCAAAACCGTTCAAACGCCTGCCCCCTTACTTCTTTCCCCATACCCTATGTAATGGTTCGCCTGCTAGACACCTTGATTCTTACACCGCCAAACGCTAATGTGGCGTTGCTAACTGTCGATAATCTGGCAGAAGGAGGACATTATGGGAATCAGCAAAACAAAAAGTGTCATCAAGCGCGTTTACGTACCCACTCAAGTGCGCGATTTGCCTAATGGAGAGAAGCTGACGATTCCGGGGCATTATAAAGCGCCACCAAGTGACTAAAACGGCTTGCGTGATAAGCCGTTTCACGATCCGTTAGGTAGCCTGATCGCTAGGTTACTAAAAAGGCAGACCACAGAGGTGGTCCGCTCTTTATTTTTTAGAAAAAGCGTGTTGCTCGCTACCCTTTGGGGCCAAATAGAAACCACGCGATCAGTCCAACTAACGGAAAAAACAATAGCGCCAAGATCCATAGCAGCTTTGCCAGCCCACCTGCTGCACTCTTAGCAACTTTAACAATGGCCCATACAACAATGATGAGCCAGATAAGTCCTAGTAATCCACCTACTTCAATGCCCATAACTGCTCCTGAGCAGGTTTGCTTCCATCAATTTTAGCTAAGCACACCGTTTCGATACAGACAAGTAACATTCACTCCGCAGGCAGGCTTAGCACCATTTCCCCGCCACGTATTTCAATCACCAATAAATTAAGAAAACTCATGCCAAGTAGTACGGTATCGTTTTCCATACCAGGGCTTATAGACCCTTGTACGCCATTCATACGTATGTTGCCCAACACCACCTCATCTAGCTGTGTCAGCGCGCCCTCTGCGCGACCATTCGCGGTATTAAACCAAGCACTGCGTCCCGGCTTTAGCCCCAACTCGCTAGCCAAGTTGCGCGGCACTGCAACATAAGTCGCCCCGGTATCTAATAGGAAGGTCACCGGCTTCCCGTTAATTTTCCCAGGCGCTTCAAAATGGCCAGCACGATTACGCGTCAAATTGACAGGTCCGTCATCGGCGGAGGCGTACATCACATGGGCATTCGGCGTCATTACTTTCTCGAAACCACCATCTAATAGCCATGTGCCAGCAGCCAATAGCAGCACCCAAAAGAGTAGCATTGTGACGATACCACCTCGTTGCATAGCGAGGGTTTTCATACGCCACCTCCAGACTAAGCGCTCCTTTTCCAGGCAAGTGCAGCCTCACGTCCACGCTGTTCATTCACGCCAGCGCATATCAACATCGCGATAACAAACAGTCCTACACATAATAGGATAGACGCTTGCAAACCAATTAACGTTTGCAAAACACCCAGCATGACAATCCCGAACACGCCGGCCAATTTATTAGCGAGCCCCCAGAAGCCAAAAAACTCAGCAGACTTCTCCAGTGGTGAAAAAACGCCGACCAGCGCCCGGCTAGCTGATTGGCTAGACCCCAGACTAAGACCCGCCAGACAACCGACCACCAGAAAAACGTACTGTGCTTGCCACTGTACGGCGTAACGGCTGTTAACCCAGTCGGTCAGCTCTGGCGTCGCCCATATCGATAAAATAGCGATGACCCACAGCGCTAGTGTCATTTGATACGTGCGCTTGGCGCCCAATTTATCCTGTAAAAAACCAAATCCCAGTGCGCCTGCCGCTGCCGTTATTTGAACAATAATAAACATAATATTGCGCACTCCCTCATCCCAGCCAATCACCTGAGCACCATAAATAAAAGCAAACGCAATAATGATGTAGACACCTGCCATTGAGAATAACAGCGACACCAAAAAGACAGTTAAGTCTTTAAAGTAGCGCAGCTCAGTAAATGTTGAGCGAACACGCTGTAACGCAATACGTTGATAGGAAACAGCATGGGGTTGAGGCACACCTCGCTCTTTCATCCATAGGAAGGTGGGAATCGCCGCTACTAAGAAAAAGCCAGCTGCAAAAGGACCTACCCAACGTATGCGTTCAAAGTTATCGGCGGTCGCCTCCCCTAGCACCATCAGCGTAAAACCAGCGGCAAAAAGGCCACCAATATAGCCAAGCGCCCAGCCAAACCCAGAAATTTTACCCAGCGCATCAGGAGGGCCTAGCTCCGGTAGAAAAGCGGCAATAAACGACTCGCCCATCGAGTAAGCATAGTTTGAAAGTATAATTAACAGCAGCCCCACGACTACGTAACCAGGCTCGACAAAGTAAAGCATGGCAGTTGTCGCCACAGTGGCGAGATAACTGATTAATAAAAAGCGTTTTTTTTCTGCTCGATAATCCATCACGGCACCGCAGAGCGGGGCAGTTAATACGACCATTAGATAGCTCAACGCTAGCGCGAGACTCCACAAAAAATTGGCTAGACGAAAGCCATCGCCTCGATCACCTACGATTACCGTCGTAAACAGTTCTCCAAACACGACCGTGATGATGAGCAAGGTGTAAGCCTGGTTGGCAAAGTCAAACATTGCCCAACCAAATATTTCACGTCGCGATGCGTAGGTGGGAGCAACCTTGGCGGGGTTAGCAGTCAGCATGCAGGCTCTCTCAAAAAGTGTGTAGTAGCGTCATTACCCTATTAACGACAGCTAATTCATAACGATAATAGGGCAGGTGATTATTCAGTAAAGCGGCTTAACCGCGGACGGGGCCTTAAAAAAGCAAACGCTCGGCATAGCCGAGCGTAATACGCTGAACATTGTTGCTTTTGCCATCCTTGGCCTTCTGGATCATAGCAACCAGTGCGCTACCACGGCCGCAATACCCACCACCATCGCTGTTATAACAGCAACAGTGACGATTCGATCCAGCCAGCGATCAAAAACCTCCCTTTTGGGCTGTTTTCGCGTGGCACCGTGGTGTCCTTGCCGGGCCATCAGCACGCCTTATCCATGTGTGCATTCCCCATAAATCAGCGAATAATTTAACTATTAATGCGGCGATTGACGACACTTGGAGCACGGCGTAGGCGTTCTTCCTCGCCTAACTGCTCAGCTTCAAACGCATCAGCACCAACCGGCGTTTCCCCGTGGCGACGATATAGCTGCGTTTGCATCGCCTTGCGATCAGCACGCAGCTCACGAACCAGCACTACAATCATCATATACAAAATAAAGGTAAACGGTAATGCCGAAAGCACCGCCGCTGACTGCAGGCCAGAAAGTCCACCCGCCACAATCAGTGTTAAACAAATAGCGGCGATCAAGACACCCCAAATAATACGCTTATAAAGTGGCGGATTGATGGAGCCATTGTCGGTCATTTGCGCCACGATGTAGGAAGCAGAATCTGCCGACGTCACCAGGAAAATGAAGATAAGCATCATGGCGACTACCGATAATGCACCGGTAAAGGGCATTAGCTCGAACATCTCAAACAACGCCACGGTAATATTGGCTTCAGTGGCGGCAGCCAATCCAGCATCACTGCTCGACATTTCCAAATTAAGCGCAGCACCGCCAAAAACACCTATCCATAAACAGGCTAATAGTGGCGGCACAAACAGTACGCCAAAAACATACTCTTTGATCGTGCGGCCGCGGGAAACACGCGCCACAAAGGTACCCACAAACGGCGACCAGGCAATGACCCATGCCCAATAAAAAATGGTCCAGCTACTCGCCCATTCATTATCGCTATAGGGCGAAATACGTAGGCTCATGCCAATAAAGTTTTGCAGGTAATCACCAATCCCCAGGGTAATGGTCTCTAAAATAGCAATAGTGGGGCCGGTGATTAATACATACAGCATCAAGCCAATACATAAAATCATGTTTAAGTTCGATAACCGCTTAATGCCTTTATCCAAACCTGACCATGTCGATGCCATGTAAGCACAAAACATGACAAACAGAATGACAAACTGCCAAAAGCCATTTTCCGGCAAACCAAACACCGCATTAAGCCCACCGTTCATTTGCAGCACACCTAAGCCAAGCGAGGTGGCAACCCCCATAACGGTGGCGACCACAGCAAAAACATCTAGCCATGATGCGTAAGGACGGACCCGGGGATGCTTAGCCGTCACTGAAGAGAGTACTGAAGACACCAGCCCTGCTTGCCCTTTCCGAAATTGAAAGTAGGCAATAATTAAGCCCACAACAGAAAATGCTGCCCACTGATGGATACCCCAGTTAAAGTAACTGTATTGGATTGCATAGCGCGCAGCAGCGTCAGTTTCAGCAGGCACGTCACCATAGGGAGGGTTGATATAGTGCGTCATTGGTTCAGCCATACCGTAGAACACCAGCCCAACGCCGAACCCAGCCGCCAGCAGCATGCTAATCCACGAGAAAAAACTGTAGCTGGGCGTACTGTCCTGAGGGCCAAGGCGCACTTTTCCATACTTACTCAATGCTAAGCCAACCAGAAAAACTACAAAGCCAAACACTGAAAATAAGTAGAACCAGCCAAACAGTTCCGTAATTGATGTGAGCGCTGCTTGGGCTGCATTACCAAAGCCTTCTGGGAATGCAGCGCCAATAACAACCAAGCCGAATATAATCACCGCAGAGGCGACAAATACCGACTTACCGCCATGATTTGCCATATAACCATCCTGTTAAATGAGCATTGTGTGTAACAGCGTAAAATGTACCGATAAATGCTGTTTTTTTGAAATCCAGATCTTGTACTGAACCTTAAACGGCATGACTTTTAACCTAACATATTCGTACAAAACTCCTTCACGGCCAGAATGAAGAAATGTTAACTCTGAGCAGGAACTTGATACCCAGCCTGTGTTCCAATGGAACGCATATGAACGATGGAGGCTTTCATGCCGCAAATGAATCGTGATCAACGCAATGCCGCGTGGCAAGCTGCTAACCAGTGGCGTGCTCGGGCAGCCCAGACCCAGCCGACCGGCCTGATGGGCAGTATTAAACTGCTACTGACGTGGTTAGCGTTTGGTGCACTGATGATCGTCGGTGTTGTACTCGGACTTTTTTTCCTGCTCATTGGCTGGGCAATGATGCCCTTTGTCCGCCATAAAATGAAAAAACGCATGGAGCAGATGCGCGCTGACAACGCTCAGGATGTTGGTGGCGGTTATGCTTACAGGGATACCTCTACGAGCCAGCACGACGCAATAGAAGGTAGTTACGAAGTTAAAGACGACCACCACCGGTCTTAATCAGTTGCTGACTACCGCCGCTTTTAAAGCGGCGCTTGAATCCAGGCGAACGCTGCTGCTAACGTCAGTGGCATAACGACTAAGCTCCCTAAATTGCCGATGAGCACCAACGAAGCGACTTTCTGAGGTGCCAGTTTATACTGCTCGGCCACCAAGTAGTTCAATACCGCAGGCGGCAGTGCAGCAAATACCAGTAGCACGGCTGTCTGTAGCGGATTCAATGGGAGTAACCACATGAGCGGTAGTGCGATCACTAAGCCAGAAAGTGGGCAAAGTAGAGCGCCCAACAAGCCTGTTCGCCAGTCATTAAAATCAATTTCCAGCAATCGAACACCTAATGCAAAGAGCATCAGTGGAATACAGATTCCCCCTAACATGTGCATTGCTTCTAACAGCCAGCTCGGCAACGGTACATTTCCAACGTTGATGACTAGCCCTGCTAGGCTCGCAGCTACGATGGGCATTCGTAACAGTCGCCAAAGTGACGTGCGCGGGTCCAACATATAAAGACCTACTGAGAAATGCAGCAGCATTTCAACAATAAACACGACCACTGCAGCCGGCAGGGCCTCTGGACCAAAGGCGAGCACCAGTAGCGGTACCCCCATATTGCCAGAGTTATTGAACATCATCGGCGGCAAGAACACTTTTGTGTCCAGCGACAGCCATTTAGCAACCGGCCAAAGCACAAGACCAGACCCTAGCACGACGGCCACCGCCGCAGTGGCAAGCCACGCATAGTCCGCCAAAGGCGCTTGGCGATCAGCCAACACGGCAAATACCAGTAGTGGAACAAATAGCTCCATATTGAGCGTGTTAAGGCTGCGAATATCAGGGTTTCGATAACGCCCGTAAACCGCACCACAGCCAGCAATTAAGAACACGGGTAACAGCGTTGCGAGAATATGACCGATCATACGCCCTCCGCCAAGCGGCGGGCGCAGAGACAAACTGTTGCATGCATAGGGAGCTTTTCCTTATTGTTATCAGGCTATCTTCCCTATCGATGCTACTTAAAAACGCTCACCTCGCCAATCAGGGTTCAAGAAAACGCTGCCAAAGTGCAATAACCACATCGCGGTGGGCTTTGAATGCCTGTGCATCAACGACAGTTTTTTCACCGGTTAACGCCGCACGGTGGGTACGGCTACGATAAGCGAGATACGCTTCCCGCAACTGCTCCGCTTCTGACTCGGTAATATGACCACTCTTGGCGAGGGTTTCTAAAATGCGGATATTATCGCTATAGGTGATTAATGCAGGCGTGTCATGAGCGAGTGATAGCACCGCATATTGGCAAAGAAACTCAATATCAACCATGCCACCCACATCGTGCTTTAGACTAAACACCTCCCCGTCCGCACTACCTGGCTGCCCTTTAGAACCCTGTCCTTTAGAACCAAGGTGATCACGCATTTTATGACGCATGCTGACAACGTCATCTCTTAAGGCTTGCGGGTCACGCTCGCGACACAGCATCTCACCACGGATTGCATCAAATTTACTCGCCAGCGTGTTACTACCGGCGACAACGCGCGCGCGTACCAGCGCCTGATGCTCCCAGGTCCAGGCGTTTTGGCGTTGATAATCCGCAAAGGCATCTAAAGAGGTCACCAACAGGCCTGCATTGCCCGAAGGCCGAAGGCGCATATCAACCTCGTAAAGGCTGCCGGCAGGCGTTACTGCGGTTAAGAGGTGGATGATGCGCTGGCCTAGACGGGTAAAAAAGACCGCTGTATCGATGGGCCGGGCACCATCGGTAGTGCCTTTTCCGTCGTTATCATGAAGGAACACCAAGTCCAAATCAGAGCCATAACCAAGCTCGATGCCCCCCAGCTTGCCGTATCCCACAATCAAAAACGCTGGCTCTCGTGTATTGAGGCCTTCTGGCACACCATGTTTCCGCGTGACATGCTTCCAGGCCATCGCTAGCACGGCATCCAGAATGACTTCAGCGATATACGTTAAGTAGTCGCTCACCTTCATCAAGTGGCGTGTTCCAGCGATATCCGATGCAGCAACGTGAAGCATCTGCGCATGCTTAAACACGCGAAGCGCTTCCAACTGTGCCTCATCATCATCTTCTGGCAAGCGGCTTAAGGTCTGGCGTAACTCATCGGCAAGTCGTGATTTATCAGCGGGAGTGTAAAGCGTATCCGGCGTTAGTAGTTCATCAAGCAGTATCGGGTAACGCGCAAGTTGCTCTGCAATCCAGTGGCTGGCCGAGCACAGCTTCATTAGGTGCTCAAGCGCCTGAGGGTTTTCACGCAACAGTGCAAGGTAAGCGGTTCGCCTAAGCACCGATTCGATCAGCGGCTGGACACCACTAAGCGCGTTATCCGGCAACTCACTTTCGGCAACGGCAACCAGCAGTAGCGGCATCAGCGCATCTAGCCGTTCAAAGCCGATACGCTGCATGCTTTGCACTTGGCGGGAATGGTAAAGACTCTGCAGCCGTTTAAGCGCTTTCTCTGGTTCTATAAAACCAGCATCAGTTAGCAGTGCTTCCGCTTCTTCCTGCTCTAGCTCGCCGCGCCACAGTAACCGCCACTGAGACAGGCCAAGGTTATCGTCGCTACTCTCTGCATCGCTGTCCTCTTCGGGGTCGGCGATCACTGCATCAAAGTGCTGACGAACGCGTTCGCGCACTTCCTCCAGCCGCGCGATGAGCCCCGGCCAATCTTCATGCCCCAAGGCAAAGGCGATCCGCTCCCGATCTTCATCATCAACGGGTAGCGTTTGGGTTTGACGGTCTTCTAGCGCCTGAATAGCGTGTTCCATGTCGCGAAGATACGCATAGTCGGGTAGCAGCTCATCGACGACTGCTTGGGGCAACAGCCCCAGTTCAGGCAGTCGATTAAGAGCGGTCTTGAGTGAGGTCACTTGAAGCTCGGTATCACGTCCACCGCGAATCAGCTGAAATGCCTGGACAACGAACTCAACCTCCCTGATCCCACCGGGCCCTAGTTTGATATTGCTTTGCATGCCCTTGCGCTTTACTTCGCGATTGATCATCGCCTTGAGTTCACGCAGCGACTCAATCGCACCAAAATCCAGGTAGCGGCGGTAAACAAACGGCCTGAGACTTGCGAGCAGTTCATGCCCGCCATCTATGTCTCCTGCAACGGGACGCGCTTTGAGCATGGCATAACGCTCCCACTCACGCCCCTGATCCTGATAGTAACTGGAGAGCATCGAGAAACTGCCCACCAGGGGGCCGCCATCACCCAGTGGGCGCAGCCGCATATCAACGCGAAATACGAAACCGTCAGCCGTCATGGCATCTAAAGCGGCGATCAGTTTCTGGCCTAGTTTGGTGAAGTACTCCTGGTGCTCAAGGGGTTTACGCCCGCCTTCGGTTTCACCTTTTTCAGGAAAGGCGAAGATCAGGTCAATATCTGAGGAAAGATTCAGCTCACCCGCGCCGAGCTTACCCATACCCAGCACCACCAAGCGCTGGGACGAGCCATCTCTGCGGGCCGCAGGTAATCCCCAGCGCGGGGCGTAAAAACGTTCAAGCCAGCTGAGCGCGGCTTCAATACAGACTTCCGCCAGCCACGAAACTGCCTGAGCAGTGTCCCACATGGTGTAGCCATCAGGACGATTAAGATCGCGCCACACAATCCCGAGCATGCGGGCACGACGAAAACGGCGAATAGCGCGATGCATTGCCTCTTCATCATCGGCATTTTCCAGCGCATCAGCTAGCCAACTCGCTTGTGACTCCTTACTCGCTGTCGCATCCAGCTCGCCAGCCACATCTAAATCAATCAGCCAGTGCGGAAAGCGTGCCAAGGTATCTAGAGCGAAGCTTGAGACAGTTACGACGTTGGCTAACGCTTCACGACGCGCATCAGAAAGCGCCTCCCAACTACTGGAAGGCAACGACTGTTGGGTCATTGAGGCAATATTATCAGCTTGGCTAAGCGCTTCACTTAATCGCTGCCAGGCGCGCTGTGCAGCGGGCTTAAGCGCTGTTGGCAGCCCAACTTGGGGGAAAAACGCGTCGTCTAACTGCATAACCACCTCTTTGCCAAGCGTCTATTATGTTTGTTGATGAAGCGGGTCGCTGCATGAGCTGAATAAAAGCAATTTAGCCCACCAATTTTTGCCAGCCTAACAGCCCCCAGGTTAAGCCTGCCATGATCAATGACAGCATAACCGCCGCCGAGCCAATATCTTTAGCACGCCCTGAAAGCTCGTGATGCTCGGTGCCAATACGATCAACAACGTTCTCTATAGCACTATTAAGCAGTTCCACAATCAGCACAAGGCACAGGCTGCCAACCAGCAACAACCAGCTAATGGGCCCTTCTCCAATCCACCAAGCCAGCGGTAGCAACACCGCTGTAATACCCACTTCTTGGCGAAACGCAGCTTCATTTCTAAAAGCGGCTTTTAGCCCTTTCCATGAATAGCGCGTTGAGTGCATTAAATGGGTTAACCCCGTATGTCCTGGCTTCATGCCTGTTGCCTCAGCGGTAAAATTAAGATTAATTAGCCAATATCATCGCATCTAAATCCAGCGAAAGCGGATCTAACACCTCGGGCCAGCTAAGATAAGGCGTACTGCCAGTGCCGTTAACCAGCACACTAAAAACGCCCCAGCGCCCCTGGGCGGTACGGAAATAGCCCGCCGCGGCGCGAACAGCAAACGGCTGATTGAGCGTGCCTGTTTTCAGCATCACGTTATTTTGAAACGTTGGAGAACCACGGCGAATAAAGCGCATGACCCCATTGGCAGGCGACTGGAAAGAGGCGACAAAACTGGGGAACAAAGCGCTCTGGCGGAACATATCCTCCAACATCACATTGACGCCGTGAGCGGAGGTACGGTTATCAGTCGTCAGCCCGCTGCCGCTGTGTAACGTTAACGGACCGTGGCCCGACAAGCTGTTCACATAGGCTTCTATCGCCTCCCCCGCTTGGCGCAGTTGCGCTTGTGGTGTTTCCACCAGGTTCAGCGCCAGCACATCAGCCATGTAATTATTGGAGTAGTTCATTGTACGCAGCAGCAGCTCCTGCAGCGGCTTGCTGTCAACGGCTGCCAAACGCTGTGCACTGCTGGGCGGACGCGTTGAGCTAACCCGCCAGGGGTCACGCACACTGACACCTGCCTGATTTAGCATGCTTAACAATACTTGCGCCGTTTTCTCTGCCGCATCGCCAGCGCCACGATAAACATCACGAGCCGCGGCATTGGTTGAAATTTGCCCGGTAAGACGCAGAACATCACCGCGCTCATCGGTAATCCGCTCTGCGCTGATGTCAGTGCCACTATTAGCCGGGCGCGTGACAACTTGGTTATCAATAGCAATTAACGGCGCCTGGCTATCGCATAACCCCACACGGGCAGGCTCTCCCGCTGCCGCAGCAGGGGCTATATTGGCGCACCAGCTACCAAAGTTGACGCCTGCCGAGGTGAGCGGCGCACTGTAAGCATTAGTGACTCGGGTACGCGCATTACAGCGGTCCGTGGTAATACACTCAACAGGGCCAAAACGCCACTGACTGACCACCAGCGCGCCATCCACTTCGCGCACTCCCGCCAGCTGCAGACGTTGCACTAACCGCCAAAGATCTTCAGTTGTGAGGCCTGGATCGCCCCCACCTTCAAATACCAAATCGCCACGCAATACGCCATTTTCCACACTACCTGTGCTGACAAGTTGGCTGGTAAAGCGATGCTGGGGCCCAAAACGATTGAGTGCCGCAGCAGACATATAGGCTTTGGTGACAGACGCTGGCGACAGCTGACGCTCAGGATTCAGACTACCCAGCAATGCATTACTACCAGTATCCGCATCCAGTAAGCGTGCTTCAGCGCTAATTGAGAAGCCTTTGTCTTCTAACTGACCAAGCTGGCTGAAGTCGGCATACAGTGCAGGGCTTGCGCACATGGCGGCACCTACCACACTGGTCACCAACGCCCGATGCCAGCGGCGTAGGGATGATTTAACCGAATGATTAAACGCTGAGAATATCACCGCAGAATAGCTAACTTCTGAACACTTAATATCTGAAGACCTAATATTTAAAGAGCTAATATCTGAGCACGTCACGCTTACTTTCCTCAATGCACGTTCATTTTTGAAAAGACTTGAAGTATGACTACCCCAGCCACGATCAAACTAATGCCGACAACGGCAGGTAAATCAGGTTTCTCACCGAAAACTACAATGCCAACCAGCGTGACCAACACGATTCCCAGACCTGCCCAGATGGCATAAGCAATACCGACCGGCAATGTCCGCAACACCAAGCTCAACAGATAAAATGCCACACCGTAGCCCACGACGACCATGATGCTTGGAAGCGGTCGTGTGAATCCCATTGACGACTTGAGGGCGCTAGTGGCGACAACCTCGGCAACAATTGCTAGCACTAGATATACAAACGTCATGCCCGCTCCAATTCAATCTTCAACTGCCAAAGCGTTTGGCCGCTTTGATCATACTTTGCTTCAAATGGCGTTAGATAGCTGCCGTTGGGAGCCAACGCGGCAATCGTTGCCTGCTTTCCCGTTACTAGGGCGGTTGCCAGAGCAAACTCTTCAACATACAACTGCCAATTGGAGCGCACTTCTAAATACCCGCCAAGGGCTAGCAGTGTGGGGAAAACAGGATGCCCATGCCAGCGCATTTTTAAATGCGCAGCTTTTGGATAAGGATTGGGGTAAAGCAGAAAATGTCGCTCGGGTGCCCACTTCGCCTGTTCAGCTAGTCGCCAGAAATCGACAAGGTCAGCCCGCACCAACAGTGCATTAGCAGGCAATTCACCATGGTCTCGGCTTAACCGATCTTCGCTTCGATCAACGCCGATCACCGCGTGCGCTGGAAACTGTTCTGCCAAACGGCGTGTCGAAAGCCCTACACCGCAGCCAGCATCGAGGATTAACGGCGCTTGCTGCTTTTGAAGCCACGTATGCGCGTCTTCAAAGGCTTGTTGCGTATGCGCAGCGATTGGCTTTCGCAGTGGGTTTTCCAAGGCACGTGCTACCCGGCGCGCTACATCGTGATGCGGGCCAGGTTGGTTGGAAACCACGGGGCGTGAAGTATGCTGCATGCCATTCCCTGCTTAAAAAAAACGTGATTCTATCAGTCTACTGCGCACGCGGCATGACGCCGTTGCACGCCCGGTGCTATGATCACGTTCGAGAGTATTATTAAGCGCAGATGAGCAGCACTTTTTTGCTATGCCTCTGACAATAGCTGTTACTAAAAACCACCGCACCACGAGGAACCCGGCTTGTCACACTTACCGGTGATTGTCGGCATGGGCGGCATCAATCCCGCCGGCAGAACCTCGGGCCACCAGGCCTTCCGCCGCACCGTGCTTGATGCTCTTCCAGCTGACCAGCAGCGCCAAACACTGGAAGGCTTGGCAGCGCTTATGCGCCTTGCCGAGCATTCCGCTAACGGCTGGCATGATAGCGCCGGCCAGCCCATTGACTCCCCTGCTCAAACCTTGCGCGATCATGTGCTTAACCACACATTGATTCGGCGCAACGAAGATCCACGCTTTCTCGCCCTGGGCTTGCCAGCCAACCGACGGGCAGAAATGACGCTGTCTGAACCGGTGCGGTTTACATTGCGCCGCCGTCAGCTGCCCGAACAGCTGCCTGAAGGATGGCAGGTGGAGGACATCGACGCCAAGGTAGTCGCCGTCACCGTGCCCGCGGGCAACTTTAGTGCTCTGCTGCCTGACGCCTTAGAACCCAAGGTGCGTGCAGCCGCCCAACTGCCGAGTGGCTTCGACCCCGCTAGCCTTTACCGTAGCGTGCATCATCCGCGCGGGCTGTCGATGGCAGTCTTTAGTGCTAGTGACTGCCTAGGTGCCAGCGGGCTCGCTTGGGAAACAATTCGCCAGCGACTCGACCCTGACCATATCGCTGTATATGCGGGCAACTCTATTGGCCAATTAGATGACCAAGGTTGGGGTGGCTTACTAAAGAGCTTGGTGAGTGGCCAACGTGCCACCTCTAAGCAAATGCCGCTGGGTTACGGGCAAATGCCTGCGGACTTCCTCAATGCCTACGTATTAGGCAGCGTGGGAAGTACGGGTGCTGCCTTAGGTGCCTGCGCAAGCTTTTTATACAACCTGCGCCTAGGTATTGATGATATTCGCACAGGGCGTTGCCGGGTCGTTATGGTAGGCACCGCAGATGCGCCGATTACCCCCGAAATCATCGAAGGCTTCCGCGCCATGGGCGCACTGGCCGATGATGCCAGCCTGAAAGCACTGGATTCTTTAGCGCTACTTACCGACGCTGACTACCAGCGCGCTTGTCGCCCGTTTGCACGTAACTGTGGCTTCACCATGGCGGAAGCAAGTCAGTTCGTACTGTTAATGGACGATGCGTTAGCGCTTGAGTTAGGGGCGGATATTCTAGGTTCAGTGCCCGATGTGTTCGTTAATGCCGATGGTTTTAAACGCTCTATCTCTGCACCCGGCATTGGCAACTACATCACCCTGGGCAAGGCAGCCTCGTTGGTAAAAGATATGCTTGGTGAGAAAGCGCTAAAAGAGCGCACTTTCCTGCATGCCCATGGCACCAGCACTCCCAAAAATCGCACGACTGAATCCCATGTTTTTGATGAAATTGCCCGTGCAAATGGCATCGAGAACTGGCCAGTGGTCGCTATTAAAGCGTTTATCGGCCACTCCCAAGGGTCTGCGGCAGGCGATCAGTTGGTAAGCGCTCTGGGCAGCTTTGCCCATGGGTTACTGCCAGGCATTCCCACTTTAGACGCGGTCGCGGACGATGTGTACGCTAAGCAGCTACGTTTTTCCACTACCCCAGTGGCGTTTAGCGCCGATGCTGCCTTTATTAATGCGAAAGGGTTCGGTGGTAATAACGCTACTGGCGTCGTGCTCTCCCCTCAGGTCACCGAACGATTGCTCACTCAACGCCACGGCAGCGCTGCCATCAGCGCTTGGAAAACGCGTCGGGAAGCTGTGCGCGAGAATGCCGCCGCTTATTTAACAGACGCTGATCATGGGCACTATGCGCCTCGTTATCAGTTTGGTGAAGCCGTTCTAGAAGGCCCTGAGCTTGAGATCCACGCCGACCGCATTCATATCCCGGGCTATGATCACGCCGTTTCGCTAACGGCGGACAACCCTTTTGGTCAGCTTGACGAGCAGGAGACACCCGAATGAACGATCAACGTGTGAATGTTGCCGTCTATCCCGGGACCTTTGACCCTATCACCAACGGCCACTTTGATCTTATCGAACGCGGCGCACGGATGTTCGATAAGGTGGTCATTGCCGTCGCGGCGAGCCCTGGCAAGCAGCCTAGCCTTGAGCTAGACACCCGTATCGCGCTGGCCAAAACGGTGTGTGCTTCACTGCCGAACGTAGAGGTCATCGGCTTTTCAACACTTCTGACCACTATGATGCGTGAACAGGGGGCCACCATTATTCTACGTGGCCTGCGGGCTGTCTCGGATTTCGAGTACGAGCTACAGCTGGCCAATATGAATCGGGCGCAAAACCCTGAGCTTGAGAGCGTATTTCTCACCCCAGCGGTGGAAAACTCCTATATTTCGTCGACCATCGTGCGAGAAATCGCCAAACTGGGCGGCGATATTTCACCGCTCGTTCACCCGCAGGTCGCAGAGGCACTGCGTAAGCACTACACTATCTAGCGATCGATATTGTTGAGTAAAACGCTCAGGTATATAACTACCTGGGCGAAAAGCCATTCGTGAGGTACGCCCATGGCCCTGATGATCACCGACGAATGCATTAACTGCGACGTCTGCGAACCTGAATGCCCCAATGACGCCATCTCTCCTGGTGAAGAGATTTACGTTATTGACCCCAATTTATGCACGGAATGTGTCGGCCACTTTGACGAGCCACAGTGCCAGCAAGTGTGTCCAGTGGACTGCATTCCTCTCGACCCAGAGCGTCCCGAAACCCACGAGAAACTCATGGAGAAGTACCGCATCATTACTGCTGCTTAGGCCCACTGAAACGTGCGTATTTGGACTCTTGCCTGGCCAATCATTCTTTCGAATATAACAGTTCCCTTACTAGGGCTGGTCGATACCGCTGTGGTCGGGCACCTGCCCGATTCTCGCTACCTAGCGGCAGTAACCCTCGGAGCGACGCTGTTTAGTTTCCTCTATTGGGGATTTGGCTTTCTACGCATGGGCACCACGGGGTTGGTTGCCCAGGCAATCGGCCGCGAAGCACATAGCGAGGTGCGCAATTTGCTGGGTCAGTCACTCATTATGGCGGCCGTTATCGGCGCGCTACTGATTATCTTTGGCTCACCGCTGATTTCGCTCGGCCTATGGCTGTTAGACGGCAGTGAAGCGGCGACACCACTGGCACGCGAGTATGCCGAAATACGCCTCTGGTCAGCCCCGGCAGTGCTGGCGAACTATGCCATCCTCGGCTGGTTTTTGGGCCAACAAAACGCCCGCGTTACGCTGATGATTTTAGTGCTGACCAATAGCGTCAATATCGTGCTCGATCTTTGGTTTGTCGTAGGGCTAGGAATGACCAGCGGCGGCGTCGCCCTGGCCAGCGTGATTGCCGATTACAGTGCGCTAACCTTTGGCAGCTATTTAGTACTGCACCAGCTTGGCCACTTGGAAGGCTGCTTTCAACGGCAGCGACTTTTGGTAGTGTCAGCCTACTCAGCCCTGTTTAATGTTAACGCCAACCTGTTTGTGCGCACCTTAGGGTTGCTGTTTGCAATGGCCTTTTTTACCGCTCAAGGGGCACGCCAGGGCGACACAGTGTTAGCCGCCAATGCCGTGCTATTGCAATTTATTATGCTCACTAGCTACGCACTTGATGGCTTCGCCCACGCAGCGGAATCGTTGGTAGGCCGCGCGTTTGGACGGCGTGACTGGCAGGAATTTGCAGCGACGGTTCGGGCGACAGCACAATTCTCGTTCTGGACAGCCGCTGTAGCCACCATTGCCTTCGCATTGGGCGGAAATTATCTAGTTGCCATGCTGACAGGGCTGGCAGAGGTGCGTGCCACCGCCGCTAGTTACCTGCCTTGGATGATCGTGATGCCATTGATAGCCGTATGGAGCTATTTATTAGATGGCGTTTTTATCGGCACCACCGCTGTGCGCGAAATGCGCAACAGCATTTTTATCGGTTTAGCGGTTTACCTACCGACTTGGTGGCTATCCCAAGGGCTTGGTAACCATGGCCTGTGGTTAGCCTTTACGCTCTTTATGTTCACACGCTCAGCGGTACTGATCGCCTACTACTACCGCTACCGTCAACGCCACTGGCGCCCTCAGGGCTAAAGCCCATAGTGCTGAAATCCACACTGCTAAACTCATCGTGCCCTCCCACCGTTGAAGCCCACCACGCTTAGCTGTTGCCAACTGGTCTACCGTAATAGTGATTATCTGAGCCAGTACTTGAGAAAGCACTTGATAAAGCACCTAACAATGGATGAAAAATACGGTGTACCGCCGTATATTAGCCACGCATATCTTAATAACGAATAAAGAGAGCACTCATGTTAAAACTCATATCAAAACCGGCAGTTAAGCTGGTCGAGCGCTATTTGCCAGACCCCTATATCTTTGTTCTGCTGCTCACGTTAATTGCCTCCGTGGCTGCCATCGCCGTTGAGCGCCAAACACCGCTTGCCGTGCTGCGCATGTGGGGAGATGGTTTTTGGGGGCTACTCACCTTCTCAATGCAAATGCTGCTGGTACTCGTCACGGGTTTTATGTTGGCAAGCTCACCACCGGTCAAACGCATTCTGCAGAAAATCGCTAGCACTGCGAAAAGCCCTGGTGGCGCGATCATTTTAGTCACGCTCGTTTCGCTCGTGGCTAGTTGGATTAACTGGGGGTTTGGCTTAGTTGTTGGGGCGCTTTTTGCCAAAGAGCTCGCTCGCTTGATACGAGTGGACTATCGGCTTCTGGTTGCCAGTGCTTACTCAGGCTTCGTGGTATGGCATGGTGGGCTTGCTGGTTCAATTCCGTTGACCATTGCGACTGAAGGCCACTTCTCCGCTGATCAAATCGGCGTTATCGGTACCGGCTCAACCATTTTTGCCTTCTTTAACCTTGCGATTGTTATTTGTCTGTTTATCGCCGTACCGCTGGTTAACCGCTTCATGCTGCCGGACGAAAAAGACAGCGTTTACGTGGATCCCAAGCTGCTAAACGATGAACCCGAACAGCAAGGCCGCATTACCCGCCCAGCCGAAAAACTCGAAAACAGCATGCCTCTCGCCCTGCTTGTGGGCGTTCCGGGGCTGCTGTTCCTGCTCGACCATTTTCTACTCCGTAGCGGTGGTTTGAACCTGAACGTGGTCAATTTCCTGTTCCTATTCTTAGCTATTGTGCTGCACCGGACACCGCGCAACCTGCTCAACAGTTTGAACGAAGCCATAAAAGGCGGCGCTGGCATCGTTATTCAGTTCCCCTTCTACGCGGGCATTATGGCCATCATGGTTCAGTCGGGATTGGCTCAGAGCATGTCTGAGTGGTTAGTCTCTTTCGCCACCGCTACGTCGCTGCCATTCTGGTCCTTCCTAAGTGCTGGCATCGTGAACCTGTTCGTGCCTTCCGGCGGTGGCCAATGGGCTGTTCAAGCCCCGGTCATGCTACCTGCCGCAGAAGCGCTGGGTGCTGATCTTCCACGTATTGCCATGGCAGTGGCCTGGGGCGATGCCTGGACCAACCTGCTGCAACCTTTCTGGGCTCTACCGGTACTGGCGATTGCGGGTTTGAAGGCCAAGGACATCATGGGCTTCTGCCTAGTTCAGCTATTGATTACCGGCATTATCATTTCTGTTGGCCTAGTATGGTTCTAGCATTAACGTCGCAATAGCTTTAGAACTCTAGCTACCTACATAGCGCCCGCCCTCTGGGGCGGGCATTTTAATCTCTGAAGGTTTTTATTTATGTCTGACACCCAGGTTGAACATAGCGCCCTGCCCGGCCAGCATGAACTCTCTATGACCGTGTTAATGACACCCGATATGGCTAATTTCAGTGGCAAAGTACATGGTGGTGCTATTCTTAAAAAACTCGATGAGGTGGCCTATGCTTGCGCAAGCCGTTATTCGGGCCACTATGTCGTCACGCTTTCCGTCGATCAGGTGTTGTTTAAACAACCGATTCACGTCGGTGAGCTGGTCACCTTTCTTGCCAGCGTCAATCATGTGGGGCGCTCTTCTATGGAGATCGGCGTTAAGGTAGTGGCCGAAGATATTCGTGAGAAGCTGATTCGTCACACCAACAGCTGTTATCTCACCATGGTGGCAGTAGATTCAGACGGAAAGCCCGCGTTAGTGCCACCGCTAGCGTTGGAAACATCGCTACAGAAGTTGAGATTCGAAAAAGCCGCGCTACGCAAAAAACTGCGCAAGCAGGCAGAGCAGGAAGAGTTGCTAACTCATAAAAACCACCATCAGCAGCACTCTTAACGCCAACCCACACCTTCAGAGCAAGGAGCCCTCATGCCCGCTAGGGAGCGCTACCCACACCTACCTAAAAGCGTTGAGTATGCGCATATCGGCTGGGATTTTTTTATTCTCGCCGCGGTTATCATCAACCTTAGCCTGTTACTGTTTGACTCGTTATTTCTGATTGGGCCGATTAACGACACCATTGCCAGCCTCACACCCGGCTTTCACGCTTTTTACGACACAGTGATCCACAGCCGTTTTATTACCATCGACTTATTTTTCGTGGGTATTTTTATAGCGGATGTACTGCTGGGCTGGACGGTAGCAATTGCCGAGCGACGCTATCACCGCTGGTTTTTCTACCCGTTTGTTAACTGGTACGACGTACTTGGCTGCATCCCCCTTAGCGGGTTCCGCTTATTGCGCGTACTGCGTGTCGTGTCACTCTTAAACCGACTGCACCGGCTGCGCTTGATTGATGTAACCCGCTGGACCAGCTACCGCTTTTTTGCCAAGTATTACGACATCCTGCTAGAAGAGCTTTCCGACCGCATTGCACTGCGCTTACTAGGCAATGTGCAAGAGCAAGTTGTCGCTAGCGATTCACTTACAGAGCGGGTTATTGATCGCGTTATCCTCCCTCGCAAGGCTCAGCTAATTCATGAAATTGCTCAGCGGTTAGAAACAACGGTGGGACAAGCCTATCAACAAAATCGCATCGCTATCATGGCGGCGATTGACGACTTAGTTAGCCGAACACTGCGGGAAAGCCCAGAAATTCAAAAACTACACCGCCTTCCCATGGGTCACACGGCTTCAAACGCTATGCAGGCGTCACTTAGCGGAGTTGCCCAGCGGCTCGTGGATGAACTCGCTCAGGGCATTCACTCAACGGAGTTTCGCCAACTGGTTGAGCGTACAGCTGAAACGGGCTTCAACAGCTGGCTAACCGTGGATGAAACAAGCGCGCATGTCACCGAACAAGTGCTTTACGATATTCTCGAAATGCTCAAAGAGCAGATACGCCATCAAGGATGGAAAGACCGTTATGAGTAGTTTGGTTATCAATATCAGGGCTATGAATAGCCCTGCTATACGGTAATGGTCGCCAACGGTGGCTGAGCTAGGCACTGCTTAATAACGTTCAGCGCCTGGGCTAATGTCTGCCTGTCAGCAGCAGCGCCAATACAAATCCTAATGGCCTGGGGCGCAGGTGTACTTCCCACACAAAAGGGCTCCGCATTTGAAACTTTAACGCCTTGCAGCTGCAAGCGTTCACACAGTTCGATGGCACGACTCCCTTCCGGCAGCGTAAGCCAGACATTGCTGCCGCTGTGACTTCGACCCAGCGTGTAATCGGAAAGCACCTCTGTCACTATTTGCTGTCGCGCGGCCAGCTCCTCGGTTTGCCATGCAAGCAGCGAAGCTGCCTCGGGCTGAGCGATCCAATAACAGGCAATATCAACCATCAGCGGTGGCACCATCCAACTCTGCGCTCTTAACCCAGCGGCTAGGCGTTCAAGCAGTTTATTAGGCGTCCGCAAGACACCGATACGCAGCCCACCCGCTAATACCTTTGCGGTACTGAAGACAAACAGCGTTCGCTCTGGTGCTAACTGATACAGCGGTGTGCCGCGCTGCTCAGCAGGCAAATACTGCACACCATCTTCCAGTAGCCAACTGTCATAGCGCCTGGCAAGTGCCACCAATTGCTCTCGCCGCGCCTCGCTGAGACAAGCCCCGGTAGGGTTATTCTGATCAGGTGTCACATAGATTAACCTGGGTGGCTGGCGGGCGCACTGGGCTTCCAGCGCTTCCATACACATCCCCGATTCATCAAAGGCAATGCCAACCATTTTTAGGTGTGCTTGCTGGGCAGCGCTAATGGCACCTGGATAGGTCAAGGCATCGGTCGCCATCAGTTCACCAGGGCGCAGCAACGTACTCAGCACCAGACTAATGCCATGCTGCCCCCCTTGAGTAACCAGTAGCTCGTCCGCATCCAGCGACATACCTAATTGCGCTAGCCACCCTGCCAACCTCTCGCGGTGGCCTTCGGCTCCCCGCGCATCAAGATAGGAAACTCCCCGCGTTACTGCAGAAGGCGATTCACTCATTGCCTTTAATGCAGCACTGAACGCCTGCAAACGAAGCGGATGAGGCGGCGGCAAACTTAAGCTTAAATCAATGACATCGCTGTCATCATTCTGATGCCATGCCATATCAAAAACGGTTCTTGGTGCAGCTTGTTTGACGAAGGTTCCGCTGCCTACTCGAGCGATTACCCAGCCATGGTGCTCTGCCTCAGCATACCCCCGAGTCACGGTGCCTACGGTTACCCCCAACGCATCCGCTAAGCGCCGCTGAGGTGGTAAACGTTCGCCTGGGGCAAGTTCGCCGGCCGAGATGGCTGCGCCAATGGACTGAGCAATCGCGCGATAGCGTGGCCCAGAAAAACACTCAAGTGAAGGCACCCAAATTGTCATGGTGACAATAAAACCTTTGACGTAGATTTACCCGCCATTATGCTTACAAAAGCGATCAAAAAACAATTTAAACCACAAAATTGTATGGGTACAAAATGAATAACGAATGGCTACTGCTTGGCCCGGCTGCGCTTTATATGATGTCGATGACGCTTACCCCAGGGCCAAACAATATTATGTTGACCGCCTCTGGGGCGAATTTTGGTTTTCGCAGAACCATGCCTCATATGTGGGGCATTTTAGGCGGCTGTTTTCTGCTGTTTTCCGGTATCGCGCTGGGGCTAGGCGTATTGTTTGAACGCTTTCCTATGGTGCAAACGACACTCCGCTGGGTGGGTAGCGCCTATTTGTTGTATTTAGCCTGGAAAATAGCCACTGCACCACCGCCGAATCTCAACGGAACTCAACACGGAGTGCCGTTAACCTTTTTCCAAGCCGCGATGTTTCAATTCGCCAACCCCAAAGCGTGGGTAATGGGGCTGGCGTTGATGGCTGGGTTTCTGCCCGAAAATGGCCAACCCGTGGTCAACGCACTGGTGTTAGCAGGCTTTGCGGAGTTGGTCGCGCTGCCGTGCATTGCCCTGTGGGCAGCGTTTGGCAGCGCGATTGGACAGTGGATCAAAAGTGACCAAGCATGGCGGGCATTTAATATCACTATGGGACTATTAACGGCCGCCTGCGTCGTACTGATTTTACGCTAGCCGCAGCGCAGCGCTTCAATCGTGTCATTAGTTTCAAGAAGAATATTTAAGCGGTCTTCTCGGTAGTCCATGGTGGCAGCGCCGTTAGGCCTGAGTATCCTAACCTGCTTGGCACCACTCTCACTTTGTAGCGCGGGTACATTGACTTCATCAAAAGGCGTGCCAATGGCGTACTGAACCGCCTCAGCATCGCATGTGGTGCGCATTTCGGCAGAAGGCTGACCAACAGCTGGAGGCTCTGGAGCAGAGACATTATCGGGTGAGCCTGCGCATGCCACCAATAACACCGAGACTGGTAATACCGATGCGAGTAATACCGTGAGGCTGGCCAATTTTTTCTTCGCACAGCGTGTTGGGTGATTCATTATGGCGCTTCCTTGTGTTGGCAAATAACTACCCTGAATGCAAAACGGGCTAGACAACTATGCCTAACCCGCTCATTCACGCCAAGAAGCAGTGGAAATAAAGCGTATTAACTCGCCGCATCCTGAACTGCTTGGCCACCTTCTTGAACGTCTTTTCCTGCACCTGCAATGGTATTGCAGCCCGTTAGAGCGCCCGCCGTCATCAACAGAATAAAGCTAATACTTAATAGTTTTTTCATCTGCGTTCTCCTTAACAAATCATTCAACATCGGGAAGCTCCGACGGCAGCCTTGCCGTATGGGAGTGCTTTCAGAGTAACAGATTTTAACAATTTCGCCTGTTTTGACCTCTCCTTCCCAAGTCCTTGGAAAGCTCTTGGAAAGCTCTTGGAAAGCCCATGGAAAGACCTTGGATAAGGAGCAAGGTGTATCCGCAGCTGCTATGATAATTTTCATTATGTAAAGGAGTACTTACTTGAAAACATTTGAACTTGACCCACGGCTAGAAGCGGATACCTTACCACTCGCCGACCTTCCTCTGTGCCGTGCGCTGCTAATGAACGATGCACGCTACCCTTGGGTAGTTCTGGTACCCAGGCGTGGCTCGGTCAGCGAAGTGTTTGAACTAAGTCAGGATGAGCAAGCCCAGCTGTGGCGTGAAACGATCGCGCTAGGAACGGCGATGAAGGAGATATTTCACGGTGACAAGCTCAATATTGCCACCTTAGGTAATGTGGTCAGCCAGCTGCATATTCATTTGGTGGTGCGCTATACAGATGATGCCAGTTGGCCAGCGCCGGTATGGGGAAATGGTAGCCCAGAGCCTTATGAGCTACCCCTTCAGGGCAGTCGCCGCGAACAGTTGCTGGCCCAAATTGAAGGATTACAGCTTTAACTTAATTCCCCAGCAAAGAGCCCTGTCTGGATGGTGGCTCACTCAGTAATGGACCACTGGTAGGCTGGGCGGCGCCAGCCATAGAAAGCGATACGCCTAGTGCAACAATGAGAGCACCGCCGGCAAGCGCTGCCCAACCAGCCGCTTTCTCGACCACCTGTCGGCTGCTCTGTTGCTGCAACCGCTTAGCCGCCCAGCCCCGAGCCACAATGCTTGCCAGCGCCAGCACAGAAACAGTAATACCGGTACCAAGCGACATGGCAAGCACCGAAGCGACACCGACGTAAAACTGTCCAAGCAGGCTAGCAGCCCCCAGCATAAGCACTGCCCCAGTGCACGGACGCATTCCAATCGCTCCAACTGTCATCAGCGCTGTGCGCCAGTCGAGCGCTTGTTGAGGCTCGATATGATGAGCCCCACCGCAGCAGTGGGAATGATCATGGCTGTGATTGTGGCTGTGATTGTGGCTGTGATTGTGGCTGTGGCTGTGGCTGTGGCTGTGGCCAGCAGCATCACTAGCGCGGACTGAGTAAGCGTGACGCAATTGTTTTATCGCCCGCCAGCATAACCAACCACCTAACAGTGCCACTAATATAAAGCTGGCTTGCTCTACCCAAACCACGCTGCCCATCGCCTGACGGGTCACCCAGCCTAGCCCATGTACGAGCACTGCCACCATGGCAATCGCCGTTCCCCCCTGCAGCAGAGCTGCCGCAAAAGAGAGCCCCAAGGCGCGACGGGTGGCCCCACCGTGAGACGCTAAATACGTCGCTAATACCGCTTTGCCATGCCCAGGCCCCGCGGCATGAAAAACGCCATAAGCAAAACTTACCCCTAGCAGCGTTAGCCAAGTGTTGCTAGAAGGCGTACGAGAGAGTTCGGTAATAGCAAGCGTCAGGGTGCGATGTAAATCTCGCTGCCAAGCCAGCAATTGAAGGCTTACCCCCTGCAAATTAGCCTGTACGATGAAGACCAACAGCAGCGCCCCCGACACGGTAAGCGCTCCCCATAACAGTTGTTGCCGCGTTAAAGGCATTGCCCCTCCGCCGGAAAGTTATAAAGTAACACTTTATACACGACCTTCCAGGTTTTCCGCTAGTCGCATTCAATCCGCCCCGTTTCTGCAAAATGGCGGCCCAATCCTGACTCTCCCGTTTCATCCACATCTAACAGCGCTGCTTGCATAACGAGCTCGGGATCAGGGTCAGCAGGTAGCACGCTTAAACGGCAGTCGGGCTCACCATAGAGAATCAGCGCCTGCTCAGAGGGTGCCCCGTCCTCTTCTTCGTGCACCACTTCGATATAGTAGGTTGGGTCAAAGACCTGATACTCCAGTATTCGCCCGGCCAATGGCTGAGGCGTTGCTAACGGCAGAACAAACATAAAGGTTAAGCGACCATTGCGCTCCAACGCCGTGTATTCAGACACTTCACCCAGCGCTTGCGGTTCGCCATTCACACGAACCTCCGTAAAGTAGTGCTGCTGCGACAGGTTATCGCGGATGTCGCTGCCTAGCTGGTCAAGTCCCTCTTGCAAGTTGCTGCCTTGAACCTGCTGTAACTCTTCGAACACCACCAAACTGTAAAAGGGGTCCATTCGCCATGTTTGATGAAGCCCTGTTGCGACCCCCTCATCGTTTGTTATCACCCTCACGCTGAGATCAATCCATCCATGGGGGTGGGCCAACACAAGGCTACTGTTTAGCGTGCTACAAACGCCTATTGCCAGCACTACCCAGTAACTGCGGAGTTTATTCAGTGAGTTACCTAGCAGGGGGAATACGCCTGTCACGGCAACTCTCCTAATTTATGTTGCAGCTCAACCAGCCAGGGATCTAATACATACGGTGGCAGCGGCTGATTCCCACGCAACGCCGACAGGCTGACACGGCTGCCACCAGGCACCTCACTTACCTGCAGTTGCAAGCGATACTCTGGCCAACGGGCTAACGTTGCATCTGCGCGCCCTAGCGCTAAATCAGCGTGCCGAACGACATAGCCTTGCTCCATCATTAACTCAATGGCTTCGCGGAACGTTTGCTCTGGGGAAGCGTTGTAACGTAGTTCTCGCGGCTCTAGTGGCTGCGTAGAGGCACAGCCTGCCAGCATAATGATCATGAGAACTGCGGTGGCCGTTAAAAAGTGCTTACGTAGTGATTTCATAACGCCCTCGGGGTAGCTACCGTTTGCTCAAACGCAGTTTGGAAACGTTGACAAAAATCATCATTGCTAGCGCTGTAAGATTCACGCAGATCCCCTAAGTGGTCAAAGCGCCGAATATCTCGGGAAAGCCGAATATGACCATCGCGTGCCAGTAGCGACACCCGCTCTATTTCAACAGGTTGATGGCGGAAACCGCCTCCAAATCCACTACCAATCCCCAGACCAATGCTGGAACCACCACGCCCCAAACCAAAGCCACCAAATACCCGCATGTTTCGCCCATACCCAAAGTCGTTATCATAAGGGTCGTAGTAGCCAATCAAATCTCGCTGTCGACTAGCGGTCACCAAACCTAAATCGGTGTCGGTCGCTTCAAGCTCAAACCCCCATGCTTCCAATACGTCAATACTTTGCGTCACCACCTCCAATGGCGATGCCGTTTGGCCAGACGGCCCAGAGGGAAAGTAGCAGGCTGCAGAAGGCGCTGGCTCTGCTTGAGGAAGACGCTCTGGCACTGCTTGGCAGCCTGTCAGTATCAATAAGCACGTCATGCTAATCGGTAGTATTGCCTTCATGGGTGATCCTCTCGCCTCAGATGCGGCTGGTGTGTCATCGAACGCCGCGCTAAGCTCGCCAGCAGCCATTCATTAAGATAAATGATAAAAAACCACGATAAACAATTATGACAACGCGTTAGGGAGGTTGTGCGATGAATGTTCTGCTTTGCCCCGATAGTTTTAAAGATGCGCTTAGCGCTGAACAAGCAGCAAGCGCCATGGCCGATGGTATTCAGCGGGCTGCGCCAACCGCCACGATCCACCTTTGTCCGCTTGCTGACGGCGGCGAAGGCAGCTTGGATGCGCTGATTGCCGCCACCCATGCCGAGCGACGTCAACTTACGGTACAAGATGCCTTGGGGCGGCCGCGTCAAGCATCCTGGGGCTGGCTTAGCGAGCAGCGTACCGCGTTTATCGAACTAGCAGAAGCCAGTGGGCTGCAGCATCTATCCCCTCAACAACGTAATGCCCTACATACCACCACTTACGGCGTCGGGGAGTTATTTCATGCGGCGCTTGATGCTGGTGCCACGAAGGCGCTGCTTTTTTTAGGTGGCAGTGCCACCAACGACGCAGGCGCAGGCATGCTCCAAGCACTGGGAGCCAAGTTATTAGATAAGCACGGTAACTCGCTCCCCCCCGGTGGCGCAGCACTCCAGCAGCTTGCAACGCTAGACCTTTCCACGCTAGACCCTCGTTTAAACAGCTTAGAAGTTGAAGCCGCCGTGGATGTAGATAACCCGCTACTAGGATCACGTGGGGCGAGCGCTGTTTTTGGTCCACAAAAAGGCGCATCACCTGACGATATTGCCACGCTTGATCGCGCTATTGGCCACTTTGCCGAGCTAAGCGCCCAGGTGCTGGGTCGCGATGAAAAAGAATTAGCCGGCGCGGGGGCTGCGGGTGGTATGGGGTTTGCCGCTCGCAGCTTTCTGAACGCCACCCTCACGCCCGGCATTGAGATAATGATGCAGCAGGCCAAGCTACCCAGCCTGCTTCCTGATATTGACGTAGTGATTACCGGAGAAGGTCGCCTAGATGGCCAAAGCCTTTCGGGTAAAACGCCTATTGGCGTTTCCCGTACCGCCAAACGCCACGGCAAGCCGGTCATCGTACTGGCCGGTAGCCTGGGTGAAGGGTGGCAGGCCTGCCTAGAAGAAGGCGTTACCGCTGCGTTTGCCCTTGCCGACGGCCCGATGACACTTGAAGATGCTTTACCACGCACCGCAGAGCTACTCGCTGACCGCTGTGAGAGCATTGCAAGGCTTTGGCTCGCTCGATAAACGGGTCAGCCAGCCAACGCGTGAAAAATATGCCCCTTGAAAAACACCCTAGGCGCCTACATCTCTTTTATTAGGCATACATTCGACGGTATATCAGACCTGTACTATGTTGCGTAAGCGATGAGTCAGCCGTCGCCAGCTCACCGCCAAGGTAATGGTATGACGCTATTGCCGCGATGCAAAAAACTTGTTTTGCAACGCTTGCTAAGCGTCTTAAGCTAAATCGAACGATTTGATGACCGTACTGTTTTCAGAGCGGTTGCAACCATGGAGGAGCACTACATGAGTGATACAAATAGCATTGGCTTACACGAAGGCAGCGCAAGCCAACTCGCCGAGAAACTTAATCACCTGCTGGCCAATTATCAGATTTTCTATATGAACGTTCGTGGCTACCACTGGAACGTTCGAGGTAGCGACTTCTTTGAGCTACACGCAAAATTTGAAGAGTTTTATACCGACTTACTTACCAAAGTAGATGAAGTGGCAGAGCGTATTTTGACGTTAGGCCACAAGCCTATTCATGCGTATAGCGACTATGTGAAGATTTCGCGCATTGAAGAAGATAAAGACGTTCATGATGGTCAAACCTGCGTGAAAGGCGTACTCACAGGTTATCAAACACTGATTGAATTACAGCGGGAATTGCTGGCAATTGCGTCGGACGCTGACGATGAAGGTACCGCAGCACAAGCCGGCGACTATATTCGCGAGCAGGAAAAAACCGTATGGATGCTCAACGCTTACCTGAGCAAATAATACGAGGCTTACCTCGCTGACGGGAGGGAGGCACTATCGAAAACGGCACCAATTAACGGTAATACCAGTCAGTTAAGGCTGACTGGCATTGTTTAATAAGTGCCTGACGATGACTCGACCCCAGCCCTCCGAGTCGCCCTCGTCATTCCCGCAGACCCTACCACTTCGTCATTCCCGCATGCCCTTAGCGGGAATCCATGTTGACCTGGGATTTCGGGCTGCTGCAGGCTAAGGTCAAGGTGGATTCCCGATAACCCCACTCGGGAATGACGGTGCGGTGGCTCGGGAATGACACTTTCCATTCTGTCATTCCCGCATGCCCCGCCACTTCGTCATTCCCGCATGCCCTTAGCGGGAATCCATGTTGACCTGGGATTTCGGGCTGCTGCAGGCCAAGGTCAAGGTGGATTCCCGATAACCCCACTCGGGAATGACGGTGCGGCGACTCGGGAATGACACTTTCCGTTCTGTCATTCCCGCAGGTCCTGCCACCTCGTCATTCCCGCATGCCCTTAGCGGGAATCCATGTTGACCTGGGATTTCGGGCTGCTGCAGGCCAAGGTCAAGGTGGATTCCCGATAACCCCACTCGGGAATGACGGTGCAGTGACTCGGGAATGACGTGCGATGCACGCCTTGGGAGGTGGCCGCTTTGCTATATGGGGCTAGGGGAGTAAATGCCAGTCAGCCTTAACTGACTGGCATTACACCAATTAACGGTGCCGTTTTTTATGGCGATTTGTCTAACGAGAGTTCGCCAAGGTTTCAATGAAATCGCGTAGCATCTCCCAGAACTCCGCCACCGAGGCAATTTCCACTCGCTCGGCTGGCGAATGCGCACCGCGAATCAGCGGACCAAACGAAATCATGTCTAACTGTGGGTATTTACTTCCCAGGATGCCGCATTCAAGGCCGGCATGAATCACCTTGACCTCGGGTTCACGGCCCATTAATGCAGCATGCCGAGCGTTAAAGGTAGCAAGCAAGGGGCTTTGTGGATTAGGCACCCAGCCTGGATAGCCATTTTCCACTTTCACTCTGGCGCCCATCAGGCCAAATAGCGCCTGAAAACGTCCCGCCATCGCGTCAGTGGCACTATCATGCAGTGAACGCACCAGTGCACAAAGATGGAAACGTCCGTTTTCGACGTTTAATACACCTAAATTGTTCGAAGTTTCCACTACCCCCGGTACATCAGCACTCATGCGTTCGACCCCACAGGGGGCCGCATGCAGCGCAGCCAGCAGCATCGCACTGGCGTCCCGCGTTAGTGGTTCAGCGTCAGCCAGCTCCACGCGCTCAGCAGTAAGCGTCATATTGCTATCGCCACTGCCCAATTCAGCTTTTAGCGTACCAGCAAGCGTTTTCACCATCGCCAGCGCGGCGTCCAGCTCATCAGCAGGCAGAGCAATTTGCGCAAACGCTTCGCGAGGGATGGCATTACGCAGTGTGCCGCCATGGTAATTAACCAGTCGCGCACCAAAGGATTCCAATGCCCACAGCACGCGGACTAGCAGACGGTTCGCATTGCCCAGGGGTTTATCAATATCCATCCCCGAGTGGCCGCCTTTTAGCCCCGTCAGCGCCAGCGAAATCACCTGCTCATGGTCTTGCATCGCCGTGCTGGGGAGCTGCGCATTCACTACGACATCAGCGCCTCCCGCGCAGCCGATATAAACTTGGCCACGATCTTCACTGTCTAAATTGAGCAGCAATGCCCCTTCCAGCCAATTTTCAGCAAGATTGAGCGCGCCCCCCATAGAGGTCTCTTCCTCTAGCGTAAACAGTGCTTCTAACGGGCCATGCGTAAGCGCAGGGTCTTCCAATACGGCCAGAATAGCGGCGACACCAAGGCCATTATCAGCACCCAATGTGGTGCCATCAGCGAATAGCCAACCGTCTTTTTCATACGTCTGAATAGGATCGCGGGTAAAATCGTGGTCATGGCCTGCGTTAGCTTGCGCCACCATATCTAGATGGCCCTGCAGCACGATGCCTGGCGCGCTTTCACAGCCGGGCGTGGCTGGCTTACAAATGCGCAAGTTGCCAAACTCATCACGGTCGTGGGGTAGCCCCTGGGAATCGGCCCAGGCCTCCAACGTCGCCACCAGCGCGGCCTCATGACCAGAGGGACGCGGCGTATTACATAGTGTGCGAAAGTGCTGCCACACTAAACGTGGCTCGAGGGCTTCTAGATGTGCGTTCATGGAAACTCTTCATTATCGATAACCAGTTTACTTTACCCCTCCGGGCTACTGGGGAAAAGCGTGCGCTGTTCAATAATTTGTTGAGTCGCGCGACGAACCAGCCGCACTGACTCACCGTGCGCCTTTGCTAACGGCTGGTTTTGGAAGGCCCAGGTAACCAACTGCTGGTGGGCGATGTGCGCCTCTTGCCCTAACGGCCAATGGCTAGCCTCTCTGGCCAGCGCCTGAAGCGCCGTCCTTGCCAAGGCAGGGTCGCGGTGCGCATACGCCACATCGTCCACCGCCTGAAGCTCAGCGGTGCTAAGCGGCAAACGAGGCAAGGACGGCAACAGTAACGCGACGATCGGCGCGGGCAGTGTCGCTAATTCAAAGGCCAATAGCGTTATCAATGAGGCCGCAAAGGTATCACCCAGCGACGCCAGCACGGCTTGCCCTTCGCTGGTCAGCGCGCGCGCCACCATAATGGCGTACTCGCCGGTAGCCGCTTCTCGGGTGATGCCTAAACGAACAGGCGCAAACCCGAGTGCCAGCCAAAAACGTAGCAACGATGCTTCGGCACCAAAGGTAGCTCCGTAAAGCGCGATACCCTGCTGATGAGCGTTAGCTATATCCTCTTCTAACAGCCGGCGTCCTAACCCTTCACGCCGCCGCTCTGGATGAGTAGCAATGCGCGCTACTCGCCGCCAGCGAGAGGTTAACGCCTCACGGCTACCACTGTGAGCCGCCAACGATTGGGCCAGCAGATGGCCTTGAGGGCGTCGCTCACCACGCGCCACTTGCTCAGCAAGTGCAGCATTAAAGCCACCCTCTTCACGGGTCACCAAAACGGCCTGGGGTTCTTGTGATGCGATGATTGTGCGAATGGCGGTACCAGGGCCATCTAACAGCTGGCGTAAGTCACTAGGCGTGGTGCGATAGTGGGACTGCACCAGCAAGCCAAACAGCTTCGCTAACAACTCACGCTGCTTGGCTAACTGGGCCTGAGTCAACAGCATAGAGGCATTCTGGCAATGAGTACTGGCGTGTGCCTCAGGTAACGGAGCGTTGAGCAGTAGCAACGCTTGGATAGTCGCTTCTAAAGGATCTCCCACTGACCAGCGAACAGGGGTATCTAACGGTAACTCTCGCCATTGAGGAGCTGTTCGATTGAGCACCTCGCGAAAGCGTAGTGCAAAACCGCGCCCTGAGCCTTCATAGCCATGCACGGTGGTTGCAAACGCGATACGTGGAAAAGCAGCAAGCCAGTGGGCTAACATTGCCGCAGGAATGGCCGCTGCCTCGTCGACGAGTAAATAGCTGCCGCTACCGCCGAGTCTTGCCTGATCAACCTGTTCGTTAAGCGCATCAGGTGCAAGAAAACACAGTGAGCTGCCGCTCGGCAGTTCAAACCGCGCTGAGCTGAGGCGTTGGCCTTCCGGACATAGCGCTACTACGCGCGCAAACAAGCTTTCCACTGAACTGAGTCGAGGTGCCGTCACCACCAGTTGCGTCACGCTTTTTTGTAGCAGGCGAGCACAAGCAATCCCCAATGCAGCGCTTTTACCCCGCCCACGATCCGCGGTAATAACCAATGGCCGGCGGCGCTTTAGTTTTACTAGCGCATTCACTGCACGAGCCTGGTCAGCCGTCAAACAGTCTGCGTCGTCAAACGGAGCCGCACGCGAGTCTCGAATAGACAGCCTGGGCAGCGTGAGGCTACCGTCTACCTCCCAGCGAACAATAGTGCTCTCACCCGTCAACTGAAACGCTAACCGCTTAAGGTAATGAGCACTCAGCGAATCCCAACGCCACGGATAATCGGCAAAGCGGGCATAATCAGGATCAGGCTGTTCGCCCCAATTTTCTGGCGTGATAATGACCAATAACCCACCAGCACTCACGGTACCTGCTAATGCGCCGAGCGCATCTGGATCTAACCCTTGGGTACCACTAGCGTCTAGGACGATTAGCTGATGCTCCGCACCTAACCGTGTACGAGCTTTACCGGCTGGTAAACACGGCGCCACTGGCGTCTCATGCTCAGCGCCCACCCACAGCGGTGCCTGCCACGTTTGTGCATCCCACAACAGCTGCGCCTGCTGGCGGGCCTTATCAGGCGGCCCATATAGCCATACTAGCGCCCTCCAACTGCGGCGCTGCAAGCGGATGGCATGATGAACCAAGGCTGATACCTGCTTAATGGCAGCGTTGGGTTTGTCAACGCGGCAGCCTGATCTCATAGCAACTCCTGAGCTTGTGTTTTGCTTACAACTTTGGTTGTAGATTCGCGTAATTTTCAACGCTCTTAGAACTAACCATAAGGTTAAGAAAGTTACTAAAAAATATACAAATAATTGTTTTTAATGAGCTAAATTTCCCAACAAAACTTCTGCTACGACGTTAAATTCCTTGAGTTACTGATATTGCGCTGCAGCGGGGGGAGTGTGCTAGCTTAGCGAGGCAGCCTAGCGCTGTTTACTTTACGTAAACGTAAGCCACACTCACTGCACTTTCCTGCTTTCAGGTAATAAACACTAATAACGCCAACCGCCAAAGTACCAGGAAACATACAATGAAAAAGATCACTAAATTCGCACTAACCAGCCTCGCCGCTGGTGTCGCTTTCGCCGCTCTCACCTCCACTGCTCAAGCGCAGGAACAGTGGACAATGACGACTACCTGGCCCGAAAACCTTGACCTGATTAAGGTTGATCAGCACTGGGCAGAGCTTGTCAACCAGCTTGCAGGTGACGAAGTACAAATTAACTTCCGTGCAGGCGGCACGCTCATGCCTGGCACTGAAGTGTTCGACGCTACCGAAACCGGCGCTATCCAAGCCTCTGGCGATTGGCCAGGCTACTGGGCCGGCTTGAATCCAGCATTCTCTCCTCTGGCCACCACTACCAGTCTGTTTAACGGCGTGGATTACTTGAACTGGATTCAACAATGGGGCGGTTTTGAGCTCTATCAAGAAATCTACGGCCAGTACAACATGGTGTATTTGCCCTACGGCATTACCAACAACGAATCTGGCTTTATGGGCCGCACACCGATTGAGAGCATCGCAGACCTTGAAGGTAAGCGTTTGCGTCTATCGGGACGCGATCAGGGCCGGGTGCTCGAAGAGCTAGGCGGCTCACAGGTCACCCTGGCTGGTGGTGAAGTGTATCAAGCGATTGAACGCGGCGTAATTGATGCCGGTGAGTTCTCGACTCCAGGCGTTGATTTTAAAGCGGGTTTTGCTGAAGTTGCTGACTACTGGGCGACACCTGGCTGGCACCAGTCGGCAAGCGTTTTCGGCGTTATGATTAACAAAGACGCTTGGGATGCCCTGTCTGAAGAAACCCAGACTAAGCTAAAAATAGCTGCTGAAGCCACCATGGCTTGGTCACTTTCCTGGTCGGAGCGTGAATCTACCGAAGCGACCCAGAAGTTTATTGATGCGGGCGTCACCATTAACCAATTCTCAGAAGAAGACTTGGCGCGCATCCAGGAAATCACCAACGATGTCATCGTACGTGGCGCGTGTGAAAACTCCGACCACGCGAAGGTCTATCACTCCATGATTACCTATCTACAAGAGTACGCTGTATGGCGTGATGTTACTGCGCCATTCAACATGAGCCGTACGATGGACAACCTGCCCTCATTGGAAGAGATCGAAGCCTGCCTATAAGACGTTTAAGTGCCGCCCCTGCGCTGCAGGGGCGGTTATTGCTTAGCTGCGGAGACCTTCCATGAACGCGATTGCCAAGGCGATCGATGCAATTAACGAGCTGCTGGGCCGCATCATTGCACCGTTAATTGCCATCATTACTCTAATAGTGCTTTACGACATTGTGTCGCGCTTCTTCTTTGGCCGCCCTAGCGACTGGGCGTTTGATGTCACCAAAATGCTGTTCGGCGCTCACTTTATGCTGATGGCCGCCTATGGGTTGCGCCACCATGCCCACGTGGAAGTCGACGTTATTAAACGCCTGCTATCACGTAAAAAGCAGGCCGTACTCGATCTGCTCGGCTACTTGATATTCTTTGTGCCCTTCATTTGGCTGTTATTGACCTACGGCTGGCGCTTTTTCGAACGTTCATTCAGTCGAGGCGAAACGACCTACGGAATGGTCTCAATCCCGGTGTATCCGGTAAAAGGCGTTATCGTAGTCGCTGCTGTGCTTATCTTGTTGCAGGCGATTGCTATCGTTCTGCGCGCCATTATGCAGCTGCGTGAGGAGACGTCCGCATGAGTGCAGAACTACTGACGCTGGTGATGTTTGGAGGCCTTTTAGTTGGCCTGTTTATGGGTCACCCGCTTGCTTTTGTATTGGGTGGCATGGCGGTCATCGGCGCTTATTTAGGGCCGGGCATTAATACCCTGGGTATCATCATTAACAACGTCTATGGCAACGCCATGGACAACTATGTACTCGTGGCGATACCACTGTTTATTCTAATGGCGCGCTTCCTTAATGACTCAGGCGTCACCGAAAAAATGTTTGATGCCATGCGCTTGCTGCTGGCGAACCTTCGCGGTGGATTAGCGCTGACCGTGGTGGTTGTCTCTGTCTTACTTGCAGCGACCACTGGCATTGTCGGCGCGTCGATTGCCGTTATGGGCATGATTGCCTTAGTGCCGATGCTTAAGTATGGCTATAACAAAGAGCTGAGTGCTGGCGTCATCATGGCTAGCGGCTGTCTGGGCATTTTGATTCCCCCCAGCATTATGCTGATTTTGATGGCTAGCTACTCGCCTGTCTCCGTAGGCGCACTCTTTGCTGGCGCGTTAGTACCCGGCCTGATACTGGGAGTGATGTATGCCCTGTACGTGCTGGTAATCTGCTGGCTCAAACCTAGCTACGGCCCTAAAGTTCCGGCAGAAGAGCGCGCTGAAGTCAGCACAAAACAGCTACTGATCATGCTGGGCAAGTATGTTGTCCCACCAATGTCGTTAATTCTCGGCGTACTAGGGGCACTGTTTACCGGTGTGGCGACAGCGACTGAGGCATCCGCCATTGGTGTTTTTATTGCTTTCCTACTGTTTTTAATCTTCGGCGACCGCAAACTATCAACCTGTTACAACACGCTGATTGAAGCTGGCAAAACCACGACGATGGTGATGTTAGTGCTCGTCGGGGCCACCGCATTCACTGGGGTATTCTCGATTGGTGGCGGGATGACCGTGATCAGTGACTTTGTACTGGCCATGCCGGGCGGCACCGTTGGTGCTCTGCTATTAATGCTGTTCCTGGTATTCATTCTCGGCATGTTCCTTGATTGGACTGGCATTGTGTTGCTTAGCTTCCCTATCATGCTGCCAATCATTTCGCAGATGGGCGTGGATGTACTGTGGTTCGTCGTCATGGTGGCGGTGGTGTTACAAACCTCCTTCTTAACGCCGCCCTTTGGTTATGCGCTGTTCTATTTGAAAGGGGTGGCTCCACCTGGGGTCGAAATCGTCGACTTATATAAAGCCGTCGTGCCATTTGTGGCCATCATCCTTTTCGCCTGCATACTAATGGCTATTTTCCCTAGTTTGATTACGGGACTACCTAGTGTGCTGGTGGGCTACCAGTGATACCAAGCTACTGATGCCAAACGCACAACGTCCCCCCGCCTTGCGGGGGGATTTTTTTGATAGCCACAATGTTGGCTGCAGCCGCCTAACGCAAGTGATACTATTTGCAGCCGCTATTTTTTCGCATTGACGAGCCAAGCTGCCCCTCATCCAAGGAGACAACGACGTGTCTACGCCAGCTCGCCGCTCACCATCGGCCCTGCTTTCAGGTTTTGCGTCACGCATTTCACTATCGCTCAACCCTTGGTCAATCGCGCTTTTTTTGATCGCCCTTGTTGTCGCACTGCCTATTATTGTGGTTCTAAGCCATATTTTTGTGCCGACAGAGGGCGTTTGGCAGCACCTTGCAAGCACCGTATTACCACGCTACCTCTCTAATACGTTCTGGCTGGTGCTATGGGTTGGCATTGGCACTCTTATTACAGGCGCCGGGACTGCGTGGCTGGTGGTGATGTGCCGCTTTCCAGGCAAGCGCATATTTGAATGGGCGCTGCTGTTACCCCTGGCGGTACCAACGTATGTCATTGCCTACGCCTATACAGACTTTTTCCAAGTAGCAGGACCGCTACAAAGCATGTTGCGTGAATGGTTTGACTGGCGAGTGGGCGATTACTATTTCCCCAATGTGCGCTCACTAGGCGGCGCGGCAATCCTGATTACCTTTGTGCTTTACCCGTATGTGTATCTGTTAGCTAGGGCTTCTTTTCTTGAGCAGTCGGTATGTGTATTAGATGTAGGCCGTACCCTGGGGCGTGGCCCCTGGCGCTTGTTTGCCAGCGTGGCGTTGCCCCTCGCCCGCCCGGCATTAGTCGGCGGCGTTTCACTGGTATTGATGGAGACACTTAACGAATTTGGCGCGGTGCAGTTTTTTGGAGTAGATACCTTCACTACGGGGATCTATCGCACATGGTTTGGCTTAGGTGAACCCGTCGCTGCCGCTCAGCTAGCCGCTTGCTTGCTGACCTTCGTCATTGTATTGGTTCTTCTAGAGCGCTATTCGCGGGGTAAACGGCGCTACTTCCATACCACTAACCGCTATCAGCAACTACCGGAATATCAGCTGCGTGGCTGGCATGCAATGGGGGCTACCCTGGCGTGTTTGCTGCCTATTGTTATCGGCTTTTTGTTGCCCAGCGGCATTTTGCTCAATATGGCCATTAAAACGGGCGATAGCTTGTTCGGCACACGATTTATTGGCTTTGCTATGAATAGCCTGAGCCTCGCGACCGTTGCTGCATTGATTGCGGTAGGCTTAGCCGTACTTCTGAGCTACGGGGTTAGGCTCAACAATTCACCAAGCGCACGATTTTTCACCCGCATCGCCGCAATGGGCTATGCCATTCCTGGCTCGGTGGTTGCCGTAGGCATCCTGATTCCGTTTGCTTGGCTGGATAACTCGCTAAACATGTGGCTTCACGAACACTACGGAAAAATCATTGGTCTAGTGTTTAGCGGCTCAGCATTTATTTTGATTTACGCTTATGTCGTACGCTTTTTGGCCGTCTCGTTTAACGCGGTAGAAGCGAGCCTTGGCAAAGTAACCCCCAGCATGGATGCCGCATCCCGCACCTTGGGCCAAACCGCTGGCGGTACACTGCGCCATATTCATACGCCGCTGATGCGCAGCAGTCTCCTAGCAGCCGGGATTCTGGTATTTGTCGATGTGATGAAAGAATTGCCTGCCACGATTATCCTGCGCCCCTTCAACTTTGACACGCTGGCAGTACGCGCTCACAGCCTCGCCTCAGATGAACGCTTAGCTGAAGCGTCAACAGCCTCTCTGACCATTGTGGTAGTGGGCATCTTACCGGTGATTTTACTCAGCTTGGCAATGCGCCGGGCGCGCCCTGGGAGCCAGGCTGAGTAGTGGAAGCAAGCGCTGAACAGCAAAAATTTAACGCGGAAAGATAAATACCTGGGAGTGATCCAAGTCGATATCAATCGGCTGGCCCTCCTGGGGTAAAAACACGCCTGGCACACGGGCGTGAAGGTGGGCTTCCTGACCATCTTCTCCATGCGCACATAAGTGAATAAGGCTGGAACGCCCTAGCAGCTTAGCCATGACCACATGGCTGTGGCTATGCGACTCGACGGGCAAGTCACGCTCTTTGATACGCAGTGCTTCGGGGCGAATCATCACCTGAACGCTACTGCCTTCTGGCAACCAGCTGGCATCTACCGGCCCAACGGGCGTAGCGACAAAGCCCCCTCTAACAATGCCGCTTAACTCATTCACCTCGCCAAAAAACGTCACCACAAAGGGAGCCACTGGCGCACAATAAAGCTCACGGGGAGTGCCAGTCTGCACAATTTCGCCATCCCGCATTAGTGCGATGCGGTCTGCCATAAACATGGCTTCTTCAGGGTCGTGGGTCACTAGCAGGGTCGCAGAGCCGAGTTTTTTCAACACGTGCAGCGTATCGTCTCGGATGCGATCACGTAGCCGCGCATCCAGACTAGAAAAGGGTTCATCCAGCAACATTAATTTAGGCGTGGGTGCCAGCGCTCGCGCCAGCGCAACGCGCTGCTGCTGCCCACCTGACAACATATGCGGATAGCTCTCGGCGTAGTCGGCCATGCCGAGTTGAGCGAGCAGTTCCAGCGCACGCTCCCGGCGCTGGCTAGAGGGCAAATTTTTCAGACCGAAGGTAACATTTTCCAGCACGCTAAGGTGTGGGAACAAGGCTGAGTCTTGGAAAGCGAGACCAACATTGCGCTTTTCCGGTGGCACATGACGCTTACCGGGTGCCGCAATGGATAGACCATCAAGACTAACCGAGCCTTCCTGCACGACCTCTAAGCCCGCAGCAATCCGAAGCAGTGTGGTTTTGCCGCAACCAGAAGGGCCTAGTAAACACACAACCTCGCCTGGAGCGATATCAAGATCAATGCCTTTCACCACTTTATTAGCCGCAAACGTGTGCTGAATACCACGAAGCGACAGTGCTGATGCAGGCGCCGACACATCGGAAAGTGACACAGTGGCCGTCATTATTTCACCATTGTCTCGTCCACCCGCGACATGATAAACGCATGCCGCTGCGAACACGGTTGAAAGTTATTTGCATTCTATTTTCTATTGAGTAGAGATGCACGTTTCTTGCTAAACAGCAGATGCGTTTCATTAGCATTTAACTTGACGCCAACCATGAGAAGCGTTTCAATACGCCACGTCGCTAATGCAACTTATTATCATAAACATTCAGGGTATTTGTTATGAAAAAAGCACGTCTTACGGCTACCGTAGCTGCCATCATGGCAGGTTCTGCTTTTGCAGGTAGCGCGCTCGCTAACGAGGTCAACATTTACTCCGCCCGCCATTACGACTCTGATGAGATTCTCTACAAAGCGTTCACTGAAGAGACCGGCATCGAAGTTAATGTCCTGGAAGGCGACTCCGACCAGTTGATGGAGCGCATGCAGCGTGAAGGCATTGCTAGCCCTGCTGACGTAATGCTTACCGTTGACGCAGGCCGCCTATGGCGCGCCGAGCAGGACGGCCTTTTTCAAAGCGTAGACTCTGACGTGCTTAACGAGCGCCTGCCAGAATCAATGCGCCACCCTGAAGGTTTGTGGTTTGGCTTTAGCCAGCGCGCACGGGTTATTTTCTACAACCGTGAGAACTTTGACCCCAGCCAAATCACTTCCTATGAAGACTTGGCCGATCCGCAGTTTGAAGGCCAAGTATGCATTCGCTCTTCCAACAACATTTATAACCAGTCGCTGCTAGCGTCAATGATTGAGCATCATGGCGAAGAAGGTGCGGAAGAGTGGGCCCAAGGCGTTGTGAATAATATGGCGCGCGACCCAGAAGGCGGCGATACCGATCAGATTCTTGGCGTTGCGAGCGGTGAGTGTGACTTAGCAGTTGCAAACCACTATTACTATGTTCGCATGCTGCATTCCGATGAAGATGCCGACCGCGAAGCCGCGCGCAAAGTGGGGGTGATTTTCCCCAACCAGGATGACCGTGGCACCCACATTAACGTTGGCGGCGCTGGCTTAGTGGCTAACGCGCAAAACCCAGAAAACGGCATTCGTTTCCTGGAGTTCTTAGCCTCTGACGAAGCTCAGGAAGTACTGGCTGACCGTAACTACGAGTTCCCCGTCGTGGAAGGCATCAAGAAAAACCCGGTGCTGGAATCTTGGGGTGATTTCGCCAAAGACGATATCAACATCAGCATCCTGGGTGAAAATAACCCAGAAGCGATTCGTATTTTCGACCGCGTAAGCTGGCGTTAAGCTCTGCGGCTCTTAGGACTCAGGAGCCACAAGCCTAACTAAAAAAACACCTGCAGCTCAGCTGCAGGTGTTTTTTATTGGGGTGCCGGTAACGACCCCGTAACGCCGTTTAAGCCTTACTTAGCCTAGAGGGCTTAGCCTAGCGGGCTTCATGCTAGTGGTTACTAGTGAGCTTCATCCCAGTTGGCGCCGCTTTCGGCTTCAACAATCAGCGGCACGCTAAGCGTGGCAGCGGCTTGCATACGCGCCTGAACTTGCTCAATAAACGCCTCAACCTGCTTATCGGCCACCTCAAACACTAGCTCATCGTGCACCTGCATAACCATGAGGGCGTCAAAATCGCCTTCAGCAAGCCAAGCATCGACATCAATCATCGCTTGCTTGATGATATCTGCCGCCGTTCCCTGCATAGGCGCGTTAATGGCAGTGCGTTCAGCACCCTGACGGCGATTGCGGTTTTGCGAGTGGATCTCTGGCAGGTACAGCCGCCGCCCTAGCACGGTTTCCACAAAGCCATCTTCTGCGGCCTGGGTGCGAATACGATCCATATAGCGAGCAACGCCAGGATAACGGTCAAAATAGCGGTCGATGTAGGTTTGCGCCTGATTGCGATCAATATGCAACTGGCGCGATAGGCCCCAAGCGCTCATGCCGTAAATTAGGCCAAAGTTGATCGCTTTAGCGCTGCGCCGCTGGTCGGCAGAGACCTTTTCAAGCGCAGTACCAAATACTTCGGCAGCGGTCGCTGTATGGATATCGCGCCCTTCCGCAAACGCCTCTAAAAGCCCTTTATCTTCTGAGAGGTGCGCCATAATACGCAGCTCAATTTGCGAGTAGTCTGCCGCCACAATGCGGTAGCCTGGGCGGGCAATAAATGCCTGACGAATTTTGCGTCCCTCTTCGGTACGAATAGGGATGTTCTGTAAATTCGGGTCCGACGACGAGAGACGCCCTGTCGCCGTCACCGCTTGGTGATAGCTGGTATGCACTCGGCCAGTGGTTTTATTGAGCAGGCGCGGTAGCTTATCGGTATAGGTGGACTTAAGTTTCGCCAGCCCCCGGTGCTGCATAATCACCTTGGGCAAGGGGTAATCCAGCGCCAACTCCTCTAGCACCGCCTCTGCAGTCGAAGGTGCGCCTTTGGGAGTTTTCTTGATCACCGGAATTTTCTGCTCTTCGAACAGAATCTGCCCCAGCTGTTTGGGCGAACCGAGATTAAACTCACGACCGGCTAACTCGAAGGCTTCGCTTTCAAGCTCACGAATACGGCGCTCTAGCTGCTGGCTTTGCTCGTGTAGACGTTCGGCATCCAGTGCGACGCCATTGCGTTCAATCCGCGACAAGACGTTAATCAGCGGCAGCTCAAGATGATCCAGCACGTCCGCTAAACGCCCTTCCCGTTCCACCTGAGGACGCAGTATTTCTTGCAGCCGCAGCGTGATATCGACATCTTCACAGGCATAAGGAACCGCTTGCTCTAAGGCGATCTGGTTAAAGGTGAGCTGCTTGGCCCCCTTTCCAGCGATCTCTTCGAAAGAGATGGTTTTTTCGCCCAAATACTTTAGCGCCAGCGAATCCATATCATGACGCGTGGCGGTGGAATTCAACACGTACGAGGCTAGCATAGTGTCGGCAAGCGGCCCCACCACGCGAATATCATAGTTTGCCAGCACGGAAATATCGTACTTAAGGTTCTGACCAATTTTGGTTTTTTCAGGATCTTCCAGCAGCGGCTTTAATGCCTGCAGAACCTGTTGACGATCAAGCTGTGCGGGCGCATCCAGGTAGTCATGGGCCAGTGGAATATAGGCAGCTTCACCGGCCTCCAGTGCCAAGCCAACGCCGACAATATCGGCGTCCATATAATTCAGGCTGGTCGTTTCTAAGTCGAAGCAAAAGCGCTCGGCTTTTTTCAGTCGCGCTAGCCACGCATCAAACTCAGCTTGCTCAACGATGACATGGTCGTTTCGCTGGCTGGAAGCCGCGGCGCTATCAGTCACGTCATTAGCAGCGTTATCAGGTGCAGGCTCGCCCTTCTTTACGTCATCGACGCCCTCGTCGGTACCTGCCAGAAGCTCAGCCAACCACTGCTTGAACTCCATTTCTTTATAGAGTTCTACCAGCGCCTCGCGGTCGGGATGCGCAATATCCAAGTCATCCAGCCCCACGGGCAGCTCGCAGTCGGTCTTAATGGTTGCTAGCTGATAAGAGAGAAAGGCCTGTTCACGGTGCTCTTCCAGCTTCTTGGGTAACGTTTTCGCACCACGGAAGCTGAGTGTCTTGACGCGCTCAAGATCGCCGTAAATTGTCTCTAAACCACCTTCCATACCTTGCAACAGGCCAATGGCCGTCTTTTCACCCACCCCCGGCACGCCGGGAATGTTATCAACCTTGTCCCCCATCAATGCCAAAAAATCAATGATCAGCGAGGGTGGTAGACCAAATTTCTCTTTGACGCCTGTTTCATCGAGGGTTTCTTCTTTCATGGTGTTGACCAATGTGATGTGGTCATTCACCAACTGCGCCATATCTTTATCGCCAGTCGAGATCACCGCATCACGGCCAGCCTGGGTGGCATGATGAGCCAGGGTACCAATCACATCGTCGGCTTCGACGCCTTCAATGCACAGCAGCGGTAAGCCTAGCGCTTTTACACAAGCGTGCAGCGGCTTAATTTGGCTGCGCAGGTCGTCCGGCATGGGCGGTCGATGAGCTTTGTAGTCGCTGTACATCTCATCGCGAAAGGTTTTTCCTGGTGCATCAAACACCACCGCCATTGGGCTTTCCGGGTAGTCTTTGATCAACCGCTTGAGCATATTTAATACGCCTTTCACGGCCCCCGTAGGCTGGCCGTTGGAGGTCGTTAACGGTGGCAGCGCGTGAAAAGCGCGATATAGGTACGATGAGCCATCGACAAGCACGATTGGGGCACGGGCCATAACCAATTCCATTGTTAGCAACACAGTAAGAAGTCTATTAGCTATGATACGCGTTCACGGCAATGGCTGCAGAAACAACCGCTACGAATAACGCATTTCAAACTCACACAACGCTGCCAACTGACCCTGCAAGCCGCTACAATAATGGGCTTAGCAACCTGGGCGAGATTCTCATGGCTGTATTTACCCCGCTGAGCGACGTTCAGGTCGCCGCGTTTTTGGAAAAGTTTGATGTCGGCAGCTTCGTTTCGCTACAAGGCGTTGCCGGTGGCACAGAAAACTCGACGTTTTTTGTGACCACCGATCGTCGTGAGCTGGTGTTAACCCTGTTTGAACAGGGCGAACATGAAGAGCTGCCGTTTTTTGTCGAGTTGTTGGATTATCTGGATGAGCACCGTTTGCCGGTGCCCGGTACTATTCACGACCGCGAAGGGATTGCGCTACACAGTTTGGCAGGTAAGCCTGCTTTACTGTTTCCACGCCTACCAGGCAAGCATCCTAGCGCCCCCAACCTTGCCCAATGCCAAGCGCTGGGCAATACGTTGGGGCACTTGCATGTTGTCTCCCAGCGTTTTCCTGGCCATCGGCCAAACCCGCGCGACCTTCACTGGCTGCGAGCAGTGCATCACAAGGTGCTGACGTATATCAGCCCTGACGACCAAACGCTGATGAAAAATGAAGTCGATGACTTCGAAGGTGCCTTTAGCCAGCACGGCGAGCTACCGCAAGGAGCGCTTCACGGCGACTTATTCCGTGATAACACACTGTTTGAGGGCGACCAACTAGGCGGTATTATCGATTTTTATAACGGTTGCACCGGCGATTTGCTATTTGATCTCGCCATCGTCATTAACGACTGGGCAACCAATGAGGATGGCTCGCTGAATGCTGAGCGTTATGAAGCCATTCTGAGCGCTTACCAAGCACGTCGCCCTCTCACCGCTGATGAGCGTGAACTATGGCCAGCCATGTTGCGCATGACAGCGTTGCGATATTGGCTATCGCGCCTGCTGGTCGTCTATGTTGACCCACCAGCCCATGACCTAACGCCTCATGACCCTGAGCGTTTCCGAACCATTTTAAAAGCGCGCATTGCATTTGGCGCACTACCGCTCCCAGAGGTTTCTTGATGATCGAATCGGTGACCACCAGCGCCCAGGCCTTACGTGCCCGACGCACATGGAATATTGACCAATGGGGCAGTGGCTACTTTGATGTGGACGACCACGGGCAAGCCTTGGTTCGTCCGCTAGGTAGCGACGCAGAAGGCCCAGCATTGCCGCTTAGCGGGCTTGTGCGTCAGTTGCAGACTGCGGGTCTGCGGTTGCCGGTACTGGTAAGGTTTAGCGACATTCTGCACGACCGCGTAGAACAGCTGTGCGGTGCGTTTGATGTCGCGATGCAGGACATCGACTATCAGGGCGGCTACACAGCCGTTTATCCGATCAAAGTGAATCAGCAGCGCCGCGTGGTGGAAGAGATCCTCGCCACCTCCGAGCGGGGCAATGGTCGCGTAGGCTTAGAAGCAGGCAGTAAACCGGAGCTGCTGGCAGTGCTGGCGCTGTCGGATGGCGGCTCCTCGCTGATCGTCTGCAATGGTTATAAAGACCGCGAGTACGTTCGCCTAGCGCTGCTGGGTGAAAAGCTGGGGCATCGCGTTTACCTGGTCGTTGAGAAGCTGTCTGAGCTGGAACTTATATTAGAAGAGGCGCGTGAGTTGGAAGTCACCCCGCGTATTGGTTTGCGGGCACGGCTTGCCTCAGTGGGTAAGGGTAAATGGCAAAACACCGGCGGCGAGAAGTCAAAGTTTGGTCTGACTGCCAGCCAAATTCTTGACGTAGTCGCGACCTTGCGCGCTCAAAATGCGTTAGAGAGCCTACAGTTAGTGCACTTTCATCTCGGCTCGCAAATTGCCAATATTCGCGACATTCAGCGCGGTCTGCGGGAATGCGCCCGTTTTTACCAAAACCTGGTGAGCCTAGGGGCACCGATTGATACCGTCGATGTGGGTGGCGGTCTAGGAATCGACTACGAAGGTACTCGCTCACGTAGCTACTGCTCAGCCAACTACTCCATGCAGGAGTATGCACGTAACGTCGTTAGCGCCTTTGCGCAGCTGTGTCAGGAGGCTGACCTTCCCCAGCCTCATCTGATCAGTGAGTCAGGCCGTGCGCTAACGGCTCATCATGCCGTGTTGATCACCAACGTGATTGGCGAAGAGCGCGTTAATGATTCGCCTCCAGAGCGCTCTTCTCAGGAAGACCTCCAGGTGGAAGCCCTGTGGCGGGTTTTTGAGCAGTTAGCCGAAAGCCAGGAGCCCCGTGTCTTGGTGGAAGCTTGGCATGACCTTCTGCAAGCGGTTAGTGAGCTGCAAGACCGTTTCGTAATGGGCTTAAGTGATATCAATGCCCGTGCCGAAGGTGAACGGCTTTATATGGCAGCCTGTGCTCGCCTACGCGGCCAGCTTGATACCCGTAATCGCGCGCACCGGGAAATTATGGACGAACTGGCTGAAAAGCTAGCCGATAAGCTGTTCGTCAATTTCTCATTATTCCAGTCGGTGCCTGACGTCTGGGGGATCGAACAGATATTCCCTGTTCTGCCATTGAGCGGGCTAGACCAGCCCCCCACTCGTCGCGCAGTCATTCAGGATATTACCTGCGATTCAGATGGCCGCATTGATAGCTACGTGGATGGCCAAGGCGTGGAGAGCACACTACCGTTGCCCGAGTGGGCAAGCGATGACGAGCGTTGGCTAGGCTTCTTCCTGGTAGGTGCCTATCAGGAAATTCTTGGCGACTTGCACAACCTTTTCGGCGATACCGACTCAGTCGATGCCGCACTGGGTAAAGATGGCGAGTGGGTTCTGTCTAACCTACAGGCAGGCGATACGGTGGCCGATGTTTTAGCCTACGTGAATTTTGATGCTCGAGTGCTTAAGCAAAAGCTCACCGAGCAACTGATCACTAGCGGCTTCTCAACCCAAGAGCAGGCAAAGTTTGCCGCTAGCCTGAGCGAAGGCCTGGATGGCTACACCTATTTAGAATAGTACTTATAGAACCGTACTTATAGAACCGTGCTTATAGAGCAGTGCTTTTAGAATAGGCCAACGAAAAAGCCACTGACATCGTCGGTGGCTTTTCGCATAACGGCTAACGCTTAGCTAGTGTTGGTTTTGGCATCATCGCCATCCAACTACTCTACTACGCTAGTGGTGATTTCTAACCCGCCGGTCAACGTTAAATGCAGCGAAGCCCCACGGGGCAATTCACCCACACCCGCAGGTGTTCCTGTCAAAATGACGTCACCCGGCTCTAGCGTGAAGTGACGGCTCATCTCTGCCACCAACGTCGGGATCGCGAAGATCATATCGGCACCTTCTCCGTGTTGACGCTCTTCACCATCAATCTCAAGGGTGAACACCAACGCGTTCCAATTGGGAACGCGGCTTAGCGGCAAGAACGGAGATAGTGGGCAAGCACCATCAAATGCTTTTGCTATTTCCCACGGGTGCCCCTTCTCTTTCAGCTTGGTTTGCACATCTCGCAGCGTTAAATCCATCGCCAGGCCAATGCCCACAATAGCACGCTCAGCTTCATCTTGGGTCGCGTGAGTCAGGGTCTCCCCCACCAAAAGCGCGAGCTCGACTTCGTAATGTATATCACCCCGTGAAAACGGCGGATCTAGGGGTTTAGTCAAGTCCACCACACTGGTGGCGGGCTTCATAAATAACAGAGGCTCACTGGGAACCGGATTATCCAGTTCTTTGGCATGGTCGGCATAGTTGCGGCCAACGCAGACGATTTTGCCCAACGCGTGGGGAAACTCCTGGCCATCGGTAAACTGTGGAACAAAACGCATGGCGGGTCCTCTCCTTCTCATTATGCGTGCCGCATTCGCAACGACAGGCGCAACAGTCTACCCCAGCTATGCGTATGTTCCACAACCTCTTCTATAGCATTTCATACATACCACCAGTGATACGTTAGATTATGCGTCGGGCGTCCAGCGATCATCAGGCCCATGCGCCAAAAAGCGAGGACGCTGCTTGGGAGCAGCAAACGGTGCAACACAGCGATTATCCGGACGGTTAAACACAAAGAATACGTTGCTGCGGGGGTCTGGCGACAAATTGGCATTAGACGCATGCAGCGTGTTGCAATCAAAGAGCAGCAATCCCCCTGCTTTACCTTTTGGCGCTTCAATACCATATTTTGCTACTAACTGAGTCAGCGCTTCTGGGCTGGGCACGCCAATCTCCTGTGCTTTAAGCGAGCTTTTGTGGTTATCCTCTGGTGTTTCCCCCAAACAAGGCACAAATTCCAAATGGGAGCCTGGAATCAGCATAAGCGGGCCATTAAATTCATGGTTGTCGGTCAAGATCAGTGAAGCGCTAACAGCATGCATACTCGGCATGCCGTCTTCCGCGTGCCACGTCTCGAAATCAGAGTGCCAATTAAACCCTTTACCTGCAAAACCTGGCTTATAGTTAATCCGTGACTGATGCACATATGGATTAGCACCAATGATCTGCCGGGCTGCACCTGCCAAGCGTTCGTCACTGGCCAGTTGACCTAATCGTTCAGAAAGCCTATGCACGGCAAACAACGAGCGAATATCGTGGCTTTCTGGCTCAGTAACGCTGAATTCTTGATCGCGATAAGCACTATTACTCATCAATAATGTCATTTCATGGCGAAGTGCCTCCAGCTCTTCACCTGAAATGAGGTTTGGAATAAACAAAAAACCTTTGCGTTCAAACTCATCCAGCTGCTCTGAGGATAGCGGCCCTGATAAATTTCGACCTTTAACCACCGCATCGCGACGCGGCTGAGTTAGCGAAGCTGGAGCTGCTGCTAGGCGCGTTGGGTACTCATCTTTCACCGCTGTACGTCGCGCCGACGGCATATCCAACATTTCATTATATTGCTTATAGACAGTAATCGTTTTGAGAGAATTGTTGCTGACTGTCATCTAATCCACTCCTTGTATGATTAAATTTCAGACCGATAAAACATGTAGCGGCTTCCGCTTTCACATAACACAGCCAATAGGGTAGCTAAATACTTAGCCCTTGCAACCGCCACATCTTCATTTTATAACGTGTGTTATGAAATTTCTTTAAGCACTCTCAAACAAGACCTAGCAACGACTTTAAAAAACCATTACAGAAAAATATATCCATAAATAAAATCGCTATAAAACCGACACATCTTATCATTTTCTTCAAATTTAAATGCCTGATATCAATCCGAGTTTTACGAATATTTTTTCTGCTCAAGCGCCCTTACACAGGGTAAGTGGCATAGTGAATTTGGCCACCTCATTAGAGGTACCAATATGCACCAAGACATCATTAGGTGGCACCACATCATGAAAAACTCACACTCTTACATCAGGGCACTCTTATTATACTAAGTGAATCCGCATAAGTTATGGTGTATAAAGCGAGGCT
>NZ_JABUZD010000030.1:0-58745 GCF_014897875.1 Halomonas sp. 3A7M | reverse complement strand
CTGAAAGCCGCATCATGGCGCGGGTTTTCATGCATTTTCCCTGGCGACACTGACTGACGTGCAACCACTCGCCCCGTTAAGCGCACGTCCCGCTCCAGCTGTTCGGAGTGGGCAAGAGACTGCGTCACCACTTGCAACAAAGCGTTATCCGTTTCTTGCTGGTTAGCCAACTGGGCACGACTGTGCTGGCTAGTAAGCGCAACCACCGCAACTACCGTGATACTCATCATAATTAAGGCCGCCAACGTGCCACGACTCCGGTGGCGCCAGGAAGTATTGAAGGAAGTGTCCATAATGGCCTCGAAATGGTTTATTCTTGAACGATACGGTTCACTATAATATGTGTACGCCAGCGTTCAATATTTATTTATTCGATAGGCACGGATTTTACGCAATGACGGACTCGCAACCTTTACCGCCTGACAAAAAACGCAGCGCCGGTCGCCCCAAAGACATGGCTAAGCACAACGCGATGCTAGACGCGGCGGCCTGCCTATTTTTTCGCTTTGGGCTCGAAGGGGTGACCATGGAAGCCGTTGCCCGTGAAGCGGGTGTTTCCAAAGTGACTGTGTACGGCCATTTTGCAACCAAAGAAGCGCTATTTGGCAACGTCATTCAGCGTGAAACCGCCCTCATTCGTCATGGGCTAGAACAGCTTCCCGACACTCATGAAGCCGTGCGTCAGTCACTGATTGAAGTCGGCACAAGCCTCGTGCGCTTTTTGTTGGAGCCCCACGTGTTAGCCGTTGAGCGCGTTATGAGTACACAGGGAAGTCAGCACCCCGAACTGCTACTGGCCTTTTTCGAATCAGGCCCCTGGGCCACTAAAAAGTGGCTGCAGGAAAAGCTTGAGGGGCTAGCCCGCGCCGGGCACTTAACACTTAACGCACCCACACTAGCCGCCGACCAACTCTGTAGCATGTGGCAAGGCATGTTAGTTATGGAGGTGCGTATGGGGGTTCGTCAGCTCCCCAGCGATGAAGAGATTCATCGTCAGATCAGCAGCGCAGTGGATGTATTTTTGGCGGCGTATGGCAAGCAGGCGTAACAGACATGGCAAGCACATGCCTCCTGCGACGATCATGTGATGGCGTAGTGGCTCGCCCTGAACGGGCCATCCCAGGGAATCTCACTACCGCTAAATGCAGTGCGTTAAGCTCACCCCTCCCGTAATGCCTCTACCACTCGTTCAGCCAATACCTCACTGGCATCACTACTGCCCGCACGCTTGACAAGAAATACCTGATAATCGCCCAATGGCGGTAGAGCATCGTTGTTTAACCGTTTGAGCGGTGGGCGAATCAAGCTTTTCGGAAAAGCCGTCACAGCCAGATCAGCCAGCATAGCCGCTTCCTGACCAGCACAATGGTCACAGGAGTAAGCGATCCGGTAATTAACCCCAGCATGATCAAGGGCGTTTAGCGCGATCCTCCGCCACGCACACCCCTGTTGAGCCAAGGTCACCGGCAGCGGTGTGCGTTCTACGGCAACGCCATCCTCACGACCAGCCCACACTAACGGTTCGCTATGCACCACATCACCGCGCGCCGCCTGACCAGGCTCTCCGCCCATCACCAGCGCCAAGTCGAGTTCTCCCTCATCCAGCCTAGCGAGCAGGTCTTTGCTGCGCCCAACGACGACATCGACCTGCACGGCCGGATGCGAGCGAGCAAACTGAGCAAGCACATTGGGTAAAATACGCCCAACGACGTCGTCAGTTATACCCAGCCCCACGCGCCCTTCTATGGTGGGAGCTAAAAACTGAGTCACGGCTTCAGCATTGAGCTTAAGCAGCCGTCGACCATAGCCCAGGAGTACTTCCCCCTCGGTAGTCAGGCGCACATAGCGCGCCTCGCGCACAAATAGCGTTTGCCCAAGTGTTTCTTCTAGCCGTTTGATCTGCATGCTCAGTGCAGATGGGGTGCGAAATAGCTGCTGGGCGGCGCGGGTGAAGCTGCCGCTCTCCGCAATCGTCACAAAGGTGCGTAGCACCTCGCTATCCAGTAACGGCAAGGCAGCTCGGCTGGGAGCTATGGTCGATAGTTGATTCATCACGCCCACCTTTCAGAAAAACTTAACGATCAGTGTAGATCTTTTCGTTTGATTGATCCGAGGCGAAGTACCAAGCTGTTCACAAGAGGTCGCGACCCTCTCACTTATTGACCACAAACCATGCCTGTCCAGTCGGTGCCCAGACACCGCTGCCTGCACAGTCGTTGTGAAAAAAGAGGTGCGCGATGAAGTGTGAATGTTCAGCCCAACATGCCCAAAATGCATGGGTAAAAGCCAGCCAATTAGCGCCGCCCCCAAAGCCACCACAAGTAGATTTTTACATGCCTGCCATGCCGTCAATGAGGCTAATTCGCGCGCTAGATATGGGCTGGTGGCGTTTCCGGCGGCGCTGTCTTTTCCGCCGCCATATACTGCCGCTATTGGCCTACGATGATCAGGTGCTGCTGGATATTGGCCATTGCCGCGAAGATATTCTCTGGGCCAACAAGCTCCCATTGAAGATCGACGCCATCCACGCGTTAGAAGCCCGGCAGAAAAAGCAGTAAGCCCAAAAGGCTCAGGATCAAAAAAAGCTCCGAACCTTTCACCGGTTCGAAGCTTTTAATGGAAGCTCTCAATAGCGTTTTAAGCACCCAAAATGGTGACTAGGACTCAACCGCTATTTTCACACCCCTATCGGCCCACCATCGCGCTTCTGAATAACTACGGTAGATGCCCGAGGGCGTACCTGACCGCTGGCCTCAGCGGTGGCATCTTGGGTCAGTGCACTACCATCCGCGGGCCAGTTGCCGGGGTGCTGAATATTAATAAACAGCGCCGTTTTGTCCGGCGTCGCAAAAATGCCGGTCACTTCACAACCGTTCGGCCCTACGGCGAAGCGTTTCAGTTGCTGCTGGTTGCTGTTGTTAATCACCGGGCCGGTACCCTGAATCTCGTCCAGGCTGTTAGGCACCACGGCTAATAGCTGGTCGTTGGTGTACTCGGTAATGCCTTCGTAACCATTATCGGTCTGTATCCAGAGAATGCCCTGACCATCATCACGCTGGTCAAACCACAGACCATCGGGGCTGGCAAACTGGTTCATTTCAGTCAGGCCAGAATGATTGCCTTCATCATTAGTGGCGGCACCAAACACAAACACTTCCCAGCGAAAGGCATTCGGCAAGCGGCTTTCACGCCAGCGGATAATGTGACCTGCTTCGTTATTAGCGCGTGGATTAACGGCGTTGGCCGGGGCTGTCTCATAGCCTACCCCTAGCTGAGCAATGTCATCGCCTTGATTGGTGAAAGTAGCCGCTGCAGCTTCTTCGCTACGCTTCGAATTATTGGTCAGCGTTAGATACACCTCGCCAGAGGAAGGATCCACGGTTGCCCACTCTGGGCGGTCCATTGGTGTCGCTCCCATTAGATCCGCTGCATCACAGGTGTTAATAATCACTCCAGCTAAATCATCCTCTGCCAAGCCCAAAGCCGTTGCCAACGAACGGCCATCGCGTGTTTGCGCGTTAGGTGTTAGCGGCAACCACTCACCGCTGCCATCAGCGTTGAAGCGAGCCACATAGAGGGTGCCGTTATCCAGATATTTACTACCAATGGCGAGGCGGTCATACGCTTCACCCGGACGATTGGCATCGGCGGGATCCCAGGCAGCGTCAGAAACATACTTATAGACGTACTCGTTGCGGGAATCGTGGCCAGAGTAGTACACCACGGGTTGCCCTGCTTCCAGCTTACCTAGCCAGCACCCTTCATGACGGAAACGACCAAGTGCCGTGCGTTTTACCGCGTAAGCATCACTATAGGGATCGACTTCAACTTGGTAGCCAAAGGTGCGCGCTTCGTTGCGGTAATCATCTTCAGCACGCTCGCCCCGTGGCGTGATATTGAAACGCGCAAACTCATCGTTTTCTTCAGAGGCATCACCCGCCGAGGTATCCCAACCATAGCGGCTTTTATCGGTAGGAATACCAATCCGCGCGTCGTCCTGGAAGAGTTGGCCGTGATTAATGAACACATTGGGCCAGTTCTCTTCGCAAGCGATATAAGTACCCCAGGGCGTTAACCCATTACCACAGTTGTTATTGGTGCCACGGGTTTGCGTACCCGCTGGGGAGAAACGCGTTTTCACATAGTCACTGCCTGCCACTGGGCCTGCAATTTCCATCACCGTCGCGCTGGTAAGACGGCGGTTATAGCGGGAGCCGGGCACATGCGACCAGTGTCCGTTAGCGTCTTTCTCAACTTCCACAATAGTGACACCGTGAGCGTTGATTTCAGTACGCGACTCTTCGGCGGGGCGCTTGCCTTCTGACGTATTGGTCGGGCCACCTTGAGGTGCCCACAGCGCTGCTTGATCGATATATTCGTTGTTGAGCACCAGCACAAAGCGCCGTGAGGCGTTGTCAGCATCCAGGGCAAAACTAGCCATTCCATCGTGGTTCATACCCACGCTAGCGGCTTGACGCTCGGCGGTCATTGACTGGTCGGACTGCCAGCTGTCACCAGCGCTCAACGGCGTGCCCCACGGCACCAGCACTTGGGCAACATAGCCTTCAGGCACTACGACAGCATCCGTTAGCGATCCTTGAACCGCCTCAAACGCCAGCGTCAACGGCGTTTTTTGCGCCCCGTTTGAAGCCAGTGCTTGGGCGGCACCGCCAAAGCCAAGCATTGAAGCAGCGGCCAAACCTAAGCCGCCCCGCATTACCGCTCGTCGCGAAACATGCTGCGCTAACACATCCGCAAACGGCTGGTTGCTGCTCTGATTTAACAGGCGATGGTCTTCAATTTCCTTGCTCATAACTACGATCCTCTCGTCACGGTTAACACGCGCTAGTTTTATGTTAAGAGGACACTAATCAATTTAAATGACAGGGTAATGACGAGAACTCTACTGTTAGGTGAACGTTCATTCGCAAGCTATTCCCCACCTTTAAAAACTGTTGGTTAAGCATCTGCACGGTGGTTAGGTAAGGTTGGGAGTGATGGTTGTGAGAGGTAGTCAAATCTGCTAAATTAATGCTAATAGTTATCATTACCACAGGAAACAACCTCTCATGCAGCCCAGAAAAAAAGACGTTCCGCCAGAAGGCTCGCCTAGCGCATCTCGCGAAGTGACAAGTCAGGCGCTGCTTGATCAAGACGGTCAGTTGGTTATTCACCATGAACAGCGACGCTATGTGCTGCGACGCACGAAAAGCGGCAAGCTGATCTTAACGGCGTAAGCCTTTTAAAATAATCACTTACCTACTACTAACCCTTTTAACCAGCCAGGTAGCCCATCGCACCCAGCCAGCAACATTATCCATCACTTTCTGCTGGAACTGTCTGGCCCATGAAACCAACTCACACGTTAGGCTTTTGCCTTACCTTACTCCCTCTTCTGCCTGCCAACGCCAATGACTCGGGCTTAGACCCCCTCACAGTCACAGGTACCCGAGCACCGACGGATCTGTCCCGCGCACCGCTGATTATCGACATCATCGACCGCCAAGACGCAACGCTTGCCACCGCGAGCCGCGTTGAAGACGTGCTGAGCCGCCAGCCTGGCCTGCATGTGGCTGGCCAAGGACGCCGTAACGGCCAAACGCTGAGTATGCGTGGCTTCGGCAGAAATGGTGTACTGGTGCGCCTGGACGGTGTTCGCCAGGATATTTCCACTGGCCATGTGGGCAACTTCTTCCTCGACCCAGCGCTGATCCAAGAAGTGCAGATTGCCCGTGGCTCGCTTTCCAGTCTGTACGGTAGCAATGCCATGGGCGGCGTTGTTAGCTTTACCAGTGTCGAGGCCAGCGACCTATTAGCCCCAGGTGAAGATAGCGGTGCACGTCTTTCTCTAGGCGGGGCAACAGCGAACGACGAGCTACGCGGCAGCCTGACGGCGTTTGGTCGCCGCGCCACGGCTAACGGGCAAGTGGATGGGCTATTTTCTGTGGGCCGTAGCGAGTCCGGCGATATTCGTCGCGCGGGCGGTGATGATGCAGTAGAAGATGCCAGCCTCAATAGCCTGCTTTTAAAAGGCGGCTGGGAACCAAGCGACGACCAACGGGTGTTTATTAGCTGGCAGCACTATGATGAGCGCGCCACCCAACCCGCTAATCCGCAACAGCTATCAACCAACGCTAGCAACCCATTACGCGACCGTGATGTTGAGAGTAATAACGTACAACTTGGCCACCGCTGGCAACCGAGTGGGGCCACTGAAATCACCTCTCAGCTTACCTTTAGCCAACAGGATATCGACGAACCACAGGCTAACCGTACCCTTGAGCGGATCGGCCTGCAGAGCGATGGCTATCACAGCATCGACCATGGCTGGCTTTCACAAACGCTGGTGTTTGGCGCAGAGCTGGAACAGGCTCGCCAACGGCCTGACGGTGAAGCGAATGGTTTCCCTCACGCTGATATCGATACCCAGTCAGCCTATCTTGATACCACGCTTACTGCGGGCCGCTATTTAGCAGAGGGCGGCGCGGGGCAGTTTGACGTCGGCATTGGCGCGCGCTATGACCGCTATGACGCCAGCGGTCAAAACGATGCCGACAGCGTGCACGACCAAGTGTCGCCGCGCTTCCGCCTTGCCTGGCGACCCGACGACACCTTGATGCTGTTCTCCGGCTACGCCGAAGCCTTCCGCGCACCCAGTCTTTCCGAGCTTTACGCTAATGAGCGCCACTTTGCCGGTTTCTGCGCCGGGCCCACCTTCTGCACGCCGGATAACTACTGGATTCCCAACCCTAACCTGTCGCCTGAAACCAGCCGCACCTGGGAAAGCGGTGTGGTATGGCACCAAGGCGACTGGCAGGCGCGCGCCAGCTACTTCGACACTCGTGCAGACGACTTCATTGACACTCAGGTCGATATCATGGCGGGCACGACTCAGGCCGTAAACGTGCAGCGTGCTCAGCTATGGGGCTATGACGCCCGACTTACTTGGCAACCTAGCGCATTCCCGCTGCTGACCAGCTTTGTAGGTCTTTCAGAGGTATCCGGCAAAGATCGCGACAGCGGTGAGGCCCTGGGTAGCCAAACACCTCTGGAAATGACGCTGGGCAGTGACGTTGCGCTTTATAACGGCACTGTACGGGTCGGCTGGCAAAGTCGCTTTGCTCAGGCGTTCGACAAACAGGGCGACGATGAACGCCTGCCAGGCTATGGGCTGCACGATATCCACCTTGCTTGGCAAATCACCCCCGCTATTGATACCGCGCTGCGCCTCGCCAACCTCGGCGACAAAGTATGGTATCGGCCCGATGGCAGTCTGGGCGACGGACGTAGCCTGTTCGCCACCCTCAACTGGCAGTGGTAACTCCTTGCAATGTTAAGCCTAGAGGTGACGTATGATTGAGTCCCAGCAGATCGCAATTCTTGAAGCCTTTGACGCAGCACGAGCAGCACAGCCTCGCCTGCCAGCGATTGATATTGCCGAGCGCTTATCAATCAGTGAAGGCGAACTTCAGGCCGCGCGCTTAGGCCGTGACGTATGGACGCTGCCCCTCGCGCCGAAAGACCTTGCGGCGCGCCTCCCCCTGTTAGGCCGAGTCAAAGCGCTCACCCGCTCCCGTTTAGCCGTGCTTGAGCAAACCGGTGATTACCCTGACCTAGACGGTGGGCCGCAAACCGGCTTGCTGCTTGACCCAGGTGGCCTAGATTTACGGTTGCTGTATTCCCATTGGCACTGGGCTTGCCTAATCCGCGACCCTATTCATGCCCCCCTGCCAACGGAGAGTGAACAAGGCCAGTGGCGCTGGAGCCTGCAAATTTTCAATCAGCATGGCTGCGCCATTCACAAAAGCTTTGCGCTGGAAAATCCGCTGCCCCGCCCATGGGGCGCATTAGCTGCTCTAGGCACCCTAGATACCCCCGCGTTTACCCAAAGTGTGCCCCGCTTAAAGCGTGCTCTTCCTGAAGCGCCGACACTCGCCAGCGAATGGGCGGCGATGCGCGATGTGCACCAATTTTTCGCCCTGCTCCAGCGCCACCATCTAGAGCGCATTGAAGCCAACCAGCTAATGGAAGGCCGTTATACTCGCGCGCTGCCCGTCGATGCCCTGGAAAATCTGTTAACCAAAGCCAGTCAGCGCACACTGCCACTGATGCTGTTCGTAGCCAGTCCTGGCTGTGTGCAAATTCGCACGGGCACGCTACCTGAACCTCAGCGCGCCCGCGGCTGGCTGAACCTGTTTGGCGAGCAGTTCACGCTGCACCTTAATGACACTGCCATTGAGCAAGTGTGGCAGGTCAGCAAGCCTAACCGCGACGGTGGCGTCACCAGTGTAGAAGCCTTTGATGCAGAGGGTTCTTTGGTGCTGCAAATTTACGCTGAGCGCCAGGAAGGTCGCGTGGAGCGGCCCGAGTGGCGGCAGTTGCTGAATGAACTCGGCAACCAAGAGGCCGTGGCATGAATGTCACACGCTTCGCACGCCACTCGCTTGCCGCGCTACTGATTGGCTGGCTAACCACTGGCGGGGCGCTAGCCAACGAACGCTGGGTCATTCTGGGCGGCGATATCGCTGAAATCATCGCCGCGCTTGACGCGGATATCGAGGTCGTTGCCCGCGATGATACGGTGCTCCACCCGCCCGAAATGGCCGCACTGCCCTCGGTAGGCTATCTGCGCCAGCTGTCGGCAGAAAGCGTACTCTCAGTGGCGCCGGACCGTGTGTTAGCCGCGGGACATTCCGGCCCGAAAGAAGTGTTGGAACAGCTAGAGGCCGTGGGTGTAACGGTTGATGTGATTGATGCCCCTGCTGACCTTTCCTCGATTGCCGAGAAAGTCCGCACGGTGGCTCAGCACACGCAACGCCAACAAAGGGGTGACGAGTTGGCAGCCTCACTCACCGCAACGCTTGAGCGCTTGGCGGCTCTTCCCCCGCTGCCGGATACGCGTGCGATGTTTATTCTTCACCATAGTGGCCTAACACCGCGGGTTGCCGGCAGCGACACCGCCGCCCATATAGCCTTGAATGCCGTTGGCCTCGACAATGCTTTTGGCGATATGGCGGGCTATCAAAGCGTTGCGGCAGAGGCGCTGGCAAAAGAAGCACCCGCACTGGTGATTATGTCCCAACGGGGGTTAGACGCGCTGGGCGGTGAAAATGCGCTATGGCAGTTACCGGGTATGCGCTTAACGCCCGCAGGACGCGAACAGCGGCTTATTGTGATTGATGATCAGGCCCTGCTCGGTTTTGGCCCTCGCACGCCTGAGCAGCTATTTACCTTGCGCCAGAACATTGAAGCACTGCTGGGCACAGAGCAGGTCAGCCGATGATCACCAGCGCTTCCCATGATCGTTATCGTCCCTTGTTACCGCTTAGTCGAACAGCACGGGTGTTAAGTGGCCTTACCCTGGCGTTATTGATCGCCCTTGGCTGGGGTGCTGCTTCAGGCGCGTTAGGTGTGTCGCCCTGGGCACTCGTTAATGGCAGCGCAGATGAGCTCAGTGTCCAAGTGTGGTGGCAGCTACGCCTACCGCGCCTGCTCCTGGGGGTTGCCGTGGGGGCGATGCTGGCGGGCAGTGGTGCCGCCATGCAGGGGCTATTTAGAAACCCATTGGCCGACCCAACGCTATTAGGCCTTGCCAGTGGTGCAGGGCTATTTGTAGCACTTTGGATTGTGCTATTTCAGGACAGCGCTGCCGGTAGCCTCTATGGCCAGTTTGCAGCGGGCTTTCTCGGTGCGCTTAGTGTTTGCTTAGTGGTGTTTGGCATTGCCAAGCGCCAAGGGGGTGGCAGTGCCGCCGTCATGTCACTGCTACTAGCAGGCTTAGCAATCAACACGTTAGCAGGCGCTGGAGGCGGCGTACTGGCGTTTATTGCCAGCGACGAGCAACTTCGTCAGCTCAGCTTATGGGGAATGGGCACGCTTACCAACGCTCTGTGGCGCACCACCGCCGTAGCCCTTGCCCTGATTGCTGTTGCCCTATGGCTGTTAATACGCAGCGCTCGTGAGCTTGACCTACTTCAGCTAGGCGAATCTACCGCCCATGCGGCAGGCCTGGATGCAACGTGCTTAAAACGCCGCGTGGTCGTTGCTACCTCGCTGGGTGTAGGGCTGTGCGTCGCGCTTACCGGCGTGATTGGCTTTCTTGGTTTACTCGTCCCCCACTGCCTGCGACTTTGGCTCGGGCCTGGCCATCGCCTGCTGCTACCCGCCTCTATGTTAGGCGGTGCACTACTGCTAGTGGTGGCCGACACCCTGGCGCGCACCCTCGGCGCGCCCGCCGAAATCCCCGTCGGGCTGTTAACCAGCCTACTGGGCGGCCCCTATTTTCTTTACCTGCTAATGCGTCGGAACCGGGCATGCTAACTCTACATCAGGCGGGTTTTACCACCACGCCCTCAATCGCGCCGCTGGACGGCACCCTTCGCCCTGGTGAGCTACTCGCCATTGTTGGCCCCAACGGCGCGGGCAAAAGCACACTACTCAGCATGCTGTCGGGATTTCGTCCCTGTGAACAGGGCGAGCTACATCTGGATGGAAAACGCCTGAGTGAGTGGCCAATCAACGAGCTTGCCAATCGCCGGGCGCTGGTCGCCCAGCAAGAGTTGCCCGGCTTTGATTGGCAAACCTTTGAGCTGGTGAGCTTAGGCAGCAACCCCAGCAATGCACTGATTGCGGAACTGCTGCATGACCTAGATCTGACGCAGTTAGCTAAACGCAGCGTACTTTCACTCTCTGGCGGTGAACGCCAACGGGTAATGATTGCACGAGGTGCCTGCCAGCTACTCTCACGGCGCTCTCCTACCGCTAAAGATGGCGGGCTTTTACTGCTGGATGAACCCACTAGCGCACTCGATATCGGCCAGCAACAGCGCTTAATGCGTCAACTACGCACCTGGGCAGAACGGAACAATATGGCGATTGTCTGCGTGCTCCACGACCTCAATCTCGCCAGCACCTACGCCGATCGGGTATGGCTGTTACATCAGGGCCAGCGTATTGCTCACGGCTCGCCCGCCCTAGTGCTTGACCCCGCCACCATCGCCAAGGTGTATGACGTAGAGCTGCAGCCTATCAATAGCAGTAACGCTGCAGCCCCTCTTCTCGCCCTAACGCCTTAAGATAACGTTCAGCAGCCAACGAGCTCTATCCCGCAGAGTGGCAAAGCCTTCATATAAGTCCATACTTATCCCATACGTAACGGGCAATATATGCATTACCGTGTGCCAATTGGGGAGCAAGAATGAGACTGATCAGCCTCATGTGGGTAATGCTGGCAGGGATGAGTTTTAGCATCGGCGTATTAGGCATTTTTCTGCCCCTATTGCCGACCACCGTGTTTATGCTAATCGCTATTTACTGTGCCTCAAGGGGGTCTCCACGTTTTGAGGCCTGGATTCGCTCCCGCCACTATGTCGGGCCGCTGCTGGTTACCTGGGAACAAGAGCGCGCCATACCCAAGCGCGCTAAGATTTTTGCCGTTTGCACGATAGCGTTGAGTGCCGTAATCACCGTCTGGTCACTCGGGCCTGGCTGGTTAAGCGGGGCAGTGGTGGCCCTACTAATGCTGATTGCCCTTTGGCTGGCTACCCGGCCAGAGCCTTCGTCTCATAGCTAAGTGTGACTGAATAGTTCATCGTTTAGTGAAGTGATCGCCACTTCCAGCTGTAGCGCTGCTTGGGCTCGATATGGGCTGGTATACCGTGTGCTTGCATCACAGTACCTCCATGGCTTTCAACCCTACCTGTCTATAACATTCATAAAGCGAGCCGCCAGGAGTTTGCACTTCTTTAACACTAAGCTTCCAATAAGGACGGGCTCTATGCGCGATGAGGAAAAATACACAAATTCAGAGGAGCAACTGCTCTATCTTCAAAAACGGTTAGATGAGGAAGATACCGCCGCCCTAAGCGAGCTGTTTACTGAACTCGATATTTTATCGATTGCGCGCACGCTCGAGTCTTTTCCAACCAAAACTCGCGACCGATTGTGGGAGTACATTCCTGAAGCACTGCTCGGCGAAGTACTCGCCGAAGTCGATGAAGATATTCGTGCCGACTACATTGAAGACCTTTCTGCCAGCGATGTAGAGCAAATCGTAAAAGGCCTAGATGCCCAGGAAGTGGCTGAAGTTCTCGACGTCGCCGACGAAGAGATCAAAACGACCGTCTATGCCAGCTTAGATCAAGAGATCCGCGCCCAAGTTGAGAACCTGCATTCTTATGAAGATGACGTGGTCGGCCGTTACATGGACCCAGAAACGGTTAATGTAAAACAGGGCGTATCGCTGGAAGCCGTACAGCGCTATATCCGTATTCATCAGCTGTTGGATGATGAATCGCAACAGATCATGATTACCGACAAGGATAAGCGCCTGTTGGGCACGCTGACGCTCATTGATCTAGTCAAACAACCACAGGAGAGCGTCGTTGATGAGTACATGGTTGCCCCCTTCACACTCAATGACCAGATGAAGGTAAGCGAGGCTGCCGCACTGCTCCGCTCTAAAGAGCTGCCTTTTGTTCCGGTTTGCGATAGCGACGGGCTGTTAGTGGGCCAGTTGAACGCCGCTGATGTATTAGAAATCACCCAAGATGATGCTGACATGACGTTAAAGCACATGTCGGGCGTCAGCGACGAAGAAGAAGTCTTCACTCCGATACTGCGCAGTGCAAAGAGCCGCGGCATTTGGCTGGGCATTAACCTGCTCACTGCATTTTTAGCGGCCTTCGTAATTGGGCAGTTTGAAGAGGTCCTGGATCAAATTGTAGCGCTAGCCATCCTGATGCCGGTGGTCGCGAGTATGGGCGGGATTGCGGGCAGCCAAACCCTCACGGTAGTGATACGCGGCCTAGCGCTCGGCCAGCTCGCCGGTAATAACAAACAGTGGCTCTATAACAAAGAACTGTGGGTGGGGATGAGTAACGGCTTGGTGTGGGCACTCGTCGTTGGTGGTATTTCCTACCTGTGGTTCGGCGATCCGCTGATTACACTGGTGATTACGCTGGCCATCTTTGTGAATATGAGCCTAGCGAACTTATCAGGCGTGCTGATTCCCTTAGTGTTGAAAAGGTTACAAATAGACCCCGCATTATCAGGTGCCGTCATCTTAACCACCGTTACCGATGTGGTCGGCTTTATGTCGTTCTTGGGGTTAGCTACTTTAATCATCCTATAACCATGTGCCCCTGGCGGGCACTGCAACACTTGAAAGGAGAAATCGCTAAGCACCGCTTGACTTGGAGAAGGTGCCCATATATTTCTGCTATGTGCGGCACGGCTCCGGATAGCGCAGGGAATCAGGCAATAGGGCGATTCTGATGAGCGAGCCATCTTTTGAACAAGATGCCAATGCTCAGGGCACAACTGTCGAACGGAAAGCTGCTGGCCGAGGGAAAGAACGAAGGAAATAAATAGACCGACTTCACCGGACAACAACAGTACAGCAGCGGTATGACAGCTGAACCGGCCCTCGCAGCACAGGATGAAGTCGAGTGAATGACCGTTAACACCTGCACGCTAATGGGGAACCGGACATATGAACAATCCGTATGAGACGCTATTCCACCGCCAGAAAACAGCTTTTCTCAGCGACCGCACGAAATCACGCGACTGGCGGCTAGATCAGCTCGCGAGAATGGAGCGCATGCTGCTTGAACATCGCGAACGCTGGTGTGCAGCACTTCATCAAGATTTCGGCAAGCCGCCGTTCGAACAGCAGTTCGAGATCACTGTGCCGATGGGAAATATCGCCTATTATCGCGACAATCTGGACCGGCTGATGGCACCGGAAGAGGTCGAAATCCCTGAGGGGCTGGCAAAGCTCGGCCAGCGCGGTGTGATCCGACGTGAACCCTTCGGCGTGACACTGGTGATCGGGCCATTCAATGCGCCGATCCTCCTGTTGCTCGATCCGGCCATCGCGGCGCTGGCAGCGGGCAATCCCGTGATCCTGAAACCGGCCAATACCACGCCAGCAACGGCTGCGCTCTTCGCGGAACTGGTGCCTCAGTATTTCGAGCCCGAAGACGTTTCCGTGGTCACTGGTGGACGCGAGGAGATCTCAGCGCTGCTGGAATTGCCCTTCGACTTTATCTTCTTCACCGGCAGTTCGGCGGTGGGCAAAGTCGTCATGCGGGCGGCTGCCGAGCACCTAACACCTGTGATTCTGGAACTGGGAGGACAGAACCCGACCATCGTCGACGAGACCGCAGACCTTGATCGCGCCGCTGGCGCCATCGCCTGGGGGCATAACGCGATCTCGGGTCAATGGTGCATCGCACCCGGTTTCGTCTGCGTACATGATAGTGTCGCAGACATTTTTGTCGAGAAACTGAAAGCGGCGATCACGCGCATGTACGGGGCCGATCCGTCGCAAAGCCCTGACTTCGCGCGCATGATCAGCGAGAAAGATGCGCAGCGCGTTGCCCCCTATATCCTGCCGGACAAAACCGTACTCGGGGGGCGCTTCGATGTGCCTGCCCGCTACGTCGAGCCCACCCTGCTTTATCCTTCCGATTGGTCGGACCCAGCGATGCAGCAGGAGGTGTTTGGTCCGGTGCTGCCAATCCTGCGCTACGGCGACATGGCCACGCTGATCGAAATGCTGAAGACAAGAGACAAACCGCTGGCCGCCTATATCTTCAGCCGCGATGAAGCGACGATCGAGCACTTTCTTCAGTCAGTGTCCTTCGGCGGCGGCTGCGTAAACCTGACCAATCTGCATTGCTGGGTCGGCTCGCTGCCCTTCGGTGGGGTCGGCAATTCAGGGATAGGGAAGTATTACGGCAAGACGGGGTTCGATGCACTCAGCAACACTAAGTCGCTTTTGATCTCGCCCGCCGACAAGACCGTCGATGTCTATCCGCCCTATGAGGACAAAGACATTGGCGCGATGCTGGCTCCGTTTTCCTGACAGATCCTTAGCGGCCTTGTCCTGTTAGTTGTTATTTGTAGCGTTGCAACTGGAGGGGCCGCCGCGGTGTACTGTGCGAAAAACCTGAAGTGAAGTACGCCTTTATCCATCGGCATCATCAGGCACGGGGCTGCTGATATTAGACTTGCACCCACTGCCCCGTCTGATCTGACGTTTCGATGGCATCTATCAAACGATTCACCCGCGCCGCTTCGCGGAAGTCTGGATAGAGGGGAAGATCGTTAATGATACCTTCGACCAGATCACGCACCTCGATAATTTTCTGGTCGTTATAGCCCAAACCATGGCCCGGTGCGGGGCTAAAGGCCGCATAGTCGGGGTGTTCCGGGCCGGCTAACAGCGTAGTGAACCCACGCCTGCCGTGGGCATCGCCGTGGCGATACAGCTGCAGCTCGCTCATGCGCTCCTGATCAAACACAATGGCACCTTTAGTGCCCGTTAGCGTGTAGGCCAAGCCCATTTTTCGACCAGCCGCCACCCGAGACGTTTCGATATTGCCGATTAACCCTTTATCAAACCGCAGCATGGCCTGGGCCTGATCGTCGTTTTCCACCGCGGCCATACCGCTGCCGTCGGCATTGGGCCGAGAGGGGATGACAGTCTGTAGCTGGCCGCAAACCTCGCTAATCCGCTGCCCGGTTAAAAATTCGGCCATATTGAGGATATGCGAGCCCACATCACCTAACGCACCGGCCCCTGCGGTCGCCCGCTTGGTATGCCAGTCGTGGGGCTTTTCCGGGTCGAGCAGGTAATCCTCGTTGTGCCGCCCACGAAAGTGAATCAGCTCACCAATTTCACCGCTGGCGACAATCTGACGAGCCAACTGGGTGGCGGAATTGCGAATATAGTTAAAGCCCACCAGAGTTTTGACGCCCGCTTTTTCAGCCGCGGCGACCATCTCGTCGGCGTCTGCCGTGCTCAACGCCAGCGGTTTTTCGGCGTAAACATGCTTACCAGCGGCAATGGCGGCCAGCGCCATCTCTTTATGCAGAAAGTTAGGCGCGCAGATATCCACCACGTCCACGTCACTGTCGGCCACCAGGGCGCGCCAGTCATCGGTGGCGCGAGCAAATCCCCAGGCACGTGCTCGGCTCTCCGCAGTGGCAAGGTCGACATCCGCCAGCAGTTCGCAAACGGGCTTGGCAGGCAGTTCAAAAACACTGGATGCTGCATTAAAGGCAATGGCGTGGGCTTTACCCATAAAACCAGTGCCGATCAGGCCAATCTTGAGGGTTTTCATTGTGGTTATCCCTGTTAACAAGTTAATTGCCGGTAAAAAAATAATTGCTTTTACAAACACTCGATGAAGGGGTGTGAGGGCAGGTTGAAGCGAGGGTCTTTCGCCATGGATGGCGAAAGTAGCGCCCATGGACGGGTTCACAGCGCCCTCGCGGAAACCTGCCCTCATCACCTGATACACTGGCCGGTTTTAAAACAATAACGCCGGGCTGGGCCCGGCGTTGAATGATGTCGTGCCCCATAGACTGCTTACATGGTCGGCATGGTGAAGTGGTTGGTCTCTTCACGAATGCCGCTGGGCCAGCGTTGGGTGATGGTTTTCATACGGGTGTAGAAACGCACACCGTCGGGGCCGTGCATATGCAGCGGACCAAACAGCGAGCGCTTCCAACCGCCAAAGCTATGGAATGCCATGGGTACCGGGATAGGTACGTTAACGCCGACCATACCGACCTGGATCTGCTCGCAGTACTGACGCGCCGCATCGCCATCGCGGGTAAAGATTGCCGTGCCGTTGCCGTATTCATGAGCGTTGATCATGCTGACCGCTTCGTCGAAGCTGGCCACGCGAGCAATCGCCAACACCGGGCCAAAGATCTCCTCGGAGTGAATACGCATTTTTGGCGTCACATGATCGAACAGAGTGCCGCCAATAAAGTAGCCATCACCTGCGCCATCAACCGTTGTCTGGCGACCGTCGACCACAAGCTCTGCGCCTTCATCCACACCAACCTGAATATAGTCCGCCACCTTGTCGCGATGCTCGCGGGTGATGAGCGGCCCCATATCGTTATCAGGGCCATCAACCAGGCCAGGCCCAACCGTCAGCTTATCCAGTTCAGCTACCAGCTTTTCACGCAGGCGGTTGGCGGTATCTTCGCCCACGGGTACAGCAACGGAAATCGCCATGCAGCGCTCGCCTGCTGAGCCATAAGCCGCGCCCATCAGGGCACCCACGGCTTGATCGAGATCCGCATCAGGCATAATCACCATATGGTTTTTAGCCCCGCCCAGCGCCTGAACGCGCTTGCCATGTGCCGATGCCGTAGCGTAGATGTACTCGGCGATGGGTGTGGAACCCACAAAACTTACCGCCTGAACACGCTCATCGGTGAGCAGCACATCGACGGCTTCTTTATCACCATTGACGACGTTAAAGACACCACCCGGAAGGCCCGCCTCTTTAAGCAGCTCGGCTAAGCGCAGCGGCGTGGAGGGATCTTTTTCCGAAGGCTTCATGACGAAAGTGTTGCCGCAGGCCAAAGCGATGGGGAACATCCACATGGGCACCATGGCGGGGAAGTTGAACGGCGAGATACCGGCGCACACGCCCAGCGGCTGCATCATCGAGTAACTATCAACGCCGGTGCCGACGTTCATGGAGTGCTCGCCCTTCTGCAGGTGGGGAATGCCGCAGGCAAACTCAACCACTTCCAGGCCGCGGGTCACTTCGCCTTTGGCGTCTGAAAACACCTTGCCGTGTTCGCTGGAGATAAGTCGCGCCAGCTCATCGGTGTGCTCCTCGACCAGCGCTTTAAATTTAAACAAGATGCGCGAGCGCTTTAGCGGCGAGACTTTTGACCAGCCGGCAAAGGCTTCGTCGGCGATGCGCACGGCTTCACGAGTTTCATCGGCGGTGGCTAGCGCTACCTGGGCGCTTTGTTCGCCGGTGGCCGGATTATAAACCGGCGCAGTGCGCTGGCTCTGACCGGTGGAGAACTCACCATTAAGATAATGGGATAACGTCTTCATACAAGCTCCTGATTAAAAGGCGGCGACTGGCACCGTTTAGCTGGCAATGTCGAAACCTGCCTGCTCGGCAAGTTGGCGCAAGTTGCGATACCCCAGGCGAGCATAGGTCAACGGATGGGCGACTTCGGGGTCTTGTTCGGCTTCAACCACTAACCAACCCTGGTAGCCCTGTTCGCACAGGTGGGTTAAGGCGGGCAGAAAATCCACATTGCCATCCCCCGGCACCGTAAACAGGCCGTCTAGCACGCCGTTTAAAAAGCTTTTGTCGCGGTTGCGCACTGCGTCCAGCACCGGAAAGCGCAGGTCTTTGCAGTGCACATGGTGGATACGTTGGCTGTAGCGTTTGGCGATGGCGAGCGGGTCGCCGCCTGCACCGCGCAGATGACCAAAATCAAGCAGTAGCCCCACGCCTTCGCCGGTGTAATCCATTAAGCATTCAACGTCGGCCTGGCTTTCGATCACCGTGCCCAGGTGGTGGTGATATACCAGTTGAATGCCCTGGGATTTCAGGTAATCACCCACCACCTCAAGACCATGCAGCAGGCGCTGCCACTGTTGCCCGGAAAGATGCGGACGCTGGGAGAGCGGGCGCTCCTGATCGCCGTGTACACAGTGGGTAACTTCACATAGCACCATTACCTTAGCGCCGCACAGCTTGAGCAGGTTCATGTGATCCTGAATAGCCTCAATCTCTTCTTCAGGCGTGCGCTCCAACAGCTGCGCAGAGTACCAGCCCGACACAAGCGCCAAGTCGTGGGCGCTTAGCACCTGATTCAAGGCGTCGGGCGTGCGGGGAAACTTGTTACCTAATTCAAAACCACTAAAGCCTGCCTCGCGCCCCTCTTTCAAACAGGTTTCCAGCGGTGTTGCGCCACCCAGGCTGGGCAAGTCATCGTTGGTCCAGGTGAGCGGATTGATGCCTAAAGTAACCGTCGGCATAGCGTATTCCTTGTCATTTTTGTCTGAGTATTTTTGGCGTTAGGGCGCTTTACCCTATCGCCGACTCTCTGATGTTTTGTATTCGATTAGCGGGCCTGACGCTGCTTAGCCTCGCGGTAACCTTGATAGGCTTTATTGACGGCTTCGCGCTCGGAAACCTCGGGCACGGCCACTTCCCACCAGGCACCGCCTTCTTGGGTGCTGGGCAGTGGGTCAGTATCCAGGGCAATCACATAGGTCGAGGAGGCGCTGCGAGCGCGCACCAACGCCTGCTCCAGTTCCGCAATGCCGCTCACTGATTCAGACTCACAGCCCAACGCTTTAGCGTGGGCGGCAAAATCGGTTTTCGGTGCACCAGCCTCGATGGTGCGGCAATCTTGCAGCAGGTTGTTGAACCCCGCGCCGCCGGTGGCGTGCTGCAAGCGGTTGATACAGCCATAACCGCGGTTATCCAACACCACTACCGTCAGCTTGTGGCCCAGCATCACCGACGTCGCCAGCTCCGAGTTGTGCATCAGGTAGCTGCCATCGCCGACCATCACCACTACCTCGTTGTCAGGTTTGGCCATCTTGACGCCCAGCCCGCCGGCAATTTCATAGCCCATGCAGGAGAAACCGTACTCAACGTGGTAGCTGCCAGGGCCCGAACATTGCCAGAGTTTGTGCAACTCGCCGGGCAAACCACCGGCAGCACATACCACGGTGGTATCGTTGCCTGCCTGACGATTGACCGCACCGATCACCTGGGCATCGGTGGGCAGCGCCAGCCCTTGATCTGCGGTTACACGGCGCACTATGTCGGCCCATTCGCGTTTGAGCGTGCCAGTTTGTTCGCGCCATTCATCGCTACCGCGCCACTCGCCCAGCGCTGCGTCGAGTTGCCCCAACCCGATCAAAGCATCGCAGCTAAGCGGCAACGCTTGATGCTTCAAGCTATCGAAACGGCCAACGTTAAGGGCAATCAGTGTTTTATCGTTGTCTTCAAACAGCGCCCGAGAGCCAGTGGTAAAGTCCTGCAGCCGTGTGCCCACCGCCAAAATTACATCTGCCTGTTCCGCTAACTGGTTGGCAGCTGCACTACCGGTCACCCCAATGGCACCCACAGCGCAAGCGTGGCTATCGGCCAGCGCGCCCTTCCCCGCCTGAGTTTCAGCCACCGGAATAGCGCGCTTTTTGGCAAATTCGGCTAAGGCGTCGCAGGCAACCGCGTAATGTACGCCGCCGCCAGCAATGATCAGCGGGCGTTTGGCCTGTTGCAGTGCGGCGATGGCTTGGCGAAGTTCGAAAGCATCCGGCGGCGAGCGGCGAATGCGATGCACTTTGGGGGCAAAAAATGCCTCCGGATAATCGTAGGCAAAGGTTTGCACATCTTGGGGCAGCGCCAGGGTCGCGGGACCGCAGTGTTCAGGGTCAAGCAGGGTGGCAATCGCCTGGGGCAGGCTGGTCAGCAGCTGCTCGGGGCGGTTAATGCGGTCGAAGTAGCGCGATACCGGGCGAAAACAGTCATTGACGCTAATCGTCGGGTCACCGAAATGTTCCACTTGTTGCAGCACCGGATCGGGTTCGCGGGTGGCAAAGGTGTCCCCCGGCAGCAGCAGGATCGGCAACCGGTTGGCATGAGCAAGCGCCGCGGCGGTGACCATATTGGTCGCCCCCGGGCCGATGGAGCTGGTCGCCGCCATTAGGCGCTGGCGGCCATTGGCCTTGGCAAAGGCGATCGCCGCGTGGGCCATGGACTGTTCGTTATGGGCACGAAAGGTCGGCAATTCGTCTTGCACGTGGTAAAGCGCTTCGCCTAACCCCGCCACGTTGCCATGACCAAAAATCGCAAACACGCCTTCAAACAGCGCCACTTCTTGGCCATTGATCTCAATACGCTGGGCGGCGAGATACTTAACCAGCGCCTGGGCCATGGTGAGTCGAATGGTGCTCATCTTACGTCTCCTCGGTGTGGGCCAGCGTTTGCGGCTGCGCCTGCCTTAATTGCCGCCACGCCGTTATCAGCTCGGCATAGTTCTGGGCGACTCGCGCTACCAAGCTAGCGTCATCGATACGCCCAGCCAGCCAATCACGACTCGCACTAGCAAATAGCGTGCGACCAACGGTGAAACCCTTACAGCAGGCATGATTGGCGGCTGCTTCAAAGCCGCGTTTCATGTCGTCCATAGGGGCGTCGAGCCCGAGCAGTACGACCCCGCGGCAGTAAGCATCCTCGCGCTCAATGGTCTCGCCCACCGCCTGCCAGGCAACATCCGTCATTGAGGGTAGCTTCCACCAGTCTGGGCGAATGCCTAGGTTGTAGAGCCGCTGAAGGCTGCGCGGTAGCGTCGTGTTATCGCTTTGCATATCAGCGGGAGGGATTATCTCAATCAGCAACTCCAGCCCATAAGCACAGGCCGCCTGATAGAGCTGGCGCAGACGCTCCTCCTGCTCTAGGCGCAATGAGAGTTCATCGTCAGGGTGGTAGAACACCAAGCATTTAATGATCTGTTCTCTAGGCCAGTTGCGTAGGCAGGCACCTAAGTCATCGCCATGCTGGAAACGCAGCGGGCGTGAGCCTGGCAGCTCCACCGGCCGACCAATCCACCAGCCTTTTCCACTGGCTTGATTGAGTGCGTCTTGACCCAGCACGTCATCAACCAGGATTGCGGGAGTGGAAATGCCACCCAGCTTGGCGCCCTCTTCAGCGGCGCTGACCAGGAGTTTTTTAAGCTTAGGAAGGCGCGCACTATCGGCATGCTCTTCGCGGGCCATATCGGTAAGCTGGCGACGGTGGTCAAATGCTAACCCCAACACTTCGGGCCATTGAACGGGCACCCGGGTAGTGACGCGGTGCAGATGATTCAGGCGTTGATCGATATCCGGACGGGGTACCTCATCCCGGCGCGCCAAGTAATCAAATAACTCGTCTTCAGTGGGCATGGCGGGAGCACAGCCGTGGCGGGAGACCACCAGCGCGCCACAGGCATTGGCATAGCTGGCACTGGTTTGCCAGGGTTCATTGCGCAGCCAGCCGCGTAGCAAGCCACTCATAAAGGCATCGCCAGCGCCCAGCACATTGAGCACCTCGACCTGAACGCCCTTGACTAGAATGCCGTCTTCAATGCGGTCAGGAATAGCGCCTTCAAACACGACACAGCCCATGGGGCCCAGCTTGCATACCAGAGTGGCTTCACTAACCTCACGTACCGCGCGCAGTGCCGTTAAGGTGTCGGTGCTGCCGCCGGCAATATGAAACTCCTCTTCGGTGCCTACAATCAGGTCAAAATCTGGCAACCAGCGTTGCAGATCTGTAGTGACTTTTTCATCGGCGATAAAGCGGGTTTCACCATCACCAGGGTTGGTCAGCCCCCACAGTACGGGGCGATAGTCGATGTCCAGCACTCGCTTCACGCCATGATGGGCGGCGGCGTCCAGTGCTTTGCGGCACGCCCGGCGAGTGGTATCGGTAGAAAGATGGGTGCCGGTAATCGCCAGCGCCTTGGCCCGAGCGATAAATTCAGGGTCGATGGCATCGGCGTCGATGGCCATATCGGCACAGTCGCGGCGGTAAAATAGCAGCGGGAAGCTTTCGCGATCTTTTAACGCCAGCAGCACCAAGCCGGTGTGGCGCTCGGGGTCGGTTTGTAGCGCGGAGGTATCCACCCCCACTCGTGCTAATTCCTCGCGAACAAAGTTGCCCATTTGTTCATCGCCGACCCGCGAGAGCATGGCAGACTTCAATCCCAAACGAGCGGTACCGTAAGCCATATTGCCCGAGCTGCCACCTAGGTACTTGGCAAAGCTCGCCACGTCTTCTAAACGGCTGCCAATCTGTTCGGCGTACAGGTCGACCGCCACACGTCCCAGGCAAATCAGGTCAAGCGGCCGGTGTTGACTATTGTTATTCAGCATAAATGTCTCCCCACGTCACAAATTCGTGGTATCGGGCAAAAGAGGGCACTGGGCATAAAAGCGTCTTGGGTGGCTATCGATGAGGCTTACCTAAAATGAGAAGGCAGCACGGAATCGATCAAGGGCGAGGCCGTCATCGCCAGAGGCCCAACCTTCTAACCCCACCGTGCCGCGATAACCTATGTCGTTCAGCGCTTGAGCAATGGCCGGGTAGTTAATCTCGCCAGTCCCCGGTTCGCAGCGCCCAGGCACATCGGCTACCTGCACTTCACCAATGTACGGCCCGCAGCGGCGAATCAATTCAATCAGATTACCTTCGCCAATTTGGGCGTGATAAACATCTAGCATGATGCGCAAGCTAGGCCGATCAACACTCTCCACCAGTGCTAGAACATCTTCCAAGCGAGCAAACGGCACGCCGGGGTGATCAACCTCGGTATTGAGGTTTTCAAGCACGAAGATGACGTCATTCTTCTCGCCAAGATCTGCCAGCCGATTGAGCGTGTCGCGGGCTTTGAGCCACATAGCGCCCGTCATCTGCTGGCAAGGTTGAACGGGCAACCCATTACCATCTAGCCCGGTGCCATGCAGGTTAAGGCGCGGAATGCCAAGACGCTTTGCTACCTCAACCGACTCAGCGGCGGTGCGTAGCAGTTCATCTGCCCCGGCGGCATCTGCCAGGGTGCCGGTGACATAGCCGGTCATGGATGAAAACGTCGCCCCGCTATTGGCCAGTGCGTCAATGTCGTGCTTCGTCCAGTCCCAGATTTCGACTTGAAAGCCCAGTTCAGAAATACGCTTAACGCGTTCCAATATCGGCAAATCGCAGAAGATCATTTCAGCACAGACAGCCAGCGTGAACGGCGATGATGGGGTCAACTTATTCATCATGCTTCCTTAATAGCCGCTTGCCGCTCGCGGTGAAGTTTGCTCGGCGCTGCTTGCATCGGCAGGCTGAGTGTCTTGATCGGCTAAGCTGGCCTTCTTGGCTTTATCCTCCCGCTGGAATTCCGCAAGCTCTGCATCCAGGCTTTCAAGCTCAGCGCCACCCGCCATCATGTTGAGCACTTCTTCGCGGCTGACTTCCTCTTTGCGGAAGGAGCCCAAACTACCGCCGCGTGACAATAGGGTGAACGCATCGGCCACTGGGTAAGCATGGTGGACATTGTGGGTAATAAAGATGACTGCAAGGCCATCTGCGCGGGCTTTGGCAATGTAGCGCAGTACAACAGACGCCTGCTTGACCCCAAGCGCGGACGTGGGCTCATCCAGAATCAGCACTTTGGCACCAAAGTAGACGGCACGAGCAATCGCCACACACTGGCGCTCCCCGCCAGAAAGCGTGCCTACCGGCTGGCTTGGGTCGCGTACATCAATACCGATTTTGGACATTTCCTCTTTGGCAACCCGGTCGGCATATTTCCAATCAATGCGCTTTAAAGGCCCCCAGCCCACCGTCGGTTCGCGCCCCATAAAAAAGTTACGGGTAATCGACATCAACGGCACCATCGCCAGATCCTGGAAAACGGTCGCGATACCAGCGTCTAATGCATAAGCTGGGGACTTGAAACGAGCGGGTTTGCCATCCAGTAGCATTTCGCCGTGGGTGGGCTGGTGAACACCGGAAAGGGTTTTAATCAACGTTGACTTGCCAGCACCGTTATCCCCTAGCAGGCACATAACCTCACCGGAGTAGACCTGCATCGAGATATCACTTAAGGCGATAACACTGCCGAAGTGTTTGCTGACACTGCGCATTTCAATCATTGGCGTACGTGTGGTCATGTTATTTGGCCTCCATCGCCTTTTTGCGCATGTAATTGTTGAATAGCACCGCCACCAGCAACATCACGCCCAGGAAAACCTGGAACCAGTCGGTATTAACGCCGGTGTAAAAGATGCCCATTTGCACCATGCCAAAGATCAGTGCCCCCAGCGCCGCACCAATGGCAGACCCATAGCCACCGGTCAGCAAAGCACCGCCAATGACAACGGCAATGATGGCTTCCAGTTCTTTTAATAGGCCGCGAATGGTGTCCGCCGAGCCGGTATCCATCACCTGGATGCAGGCAAAGATGGTGGCGGAGAAAGCGGTGAACATGAACAGTGAAATCTTGACGCGCTGGACGGGAACGCCTGAGTTGCGCGCCGCATTGGCATCGCCACCGCTAGCGAATATCCAGTTGCCGTAAGGCGTGCACAGCAGCACCCAAGTCGCTACAGCGGTTAAGCCCAGCCACCAGACAATCGAGACAGGAATACCGGTAACCGTGGGGTTGCCCGCAAAGTTGGTCGCCATCCAGCCATTGGCTGCCATCCAGCTAAATAGGCCCGTAGCGACTTCTCCAGAGAAAAGCGCCGAAAACCAATCTCCGGGGATATGATCCTGCACTCCTCCTACCTGAGTACGTCCCGTCAACAACCGACTGGTTCCGATAGCCAGGCCACGCAGAATGAACAGGAAGCCCAGGGTAACGATAAATGACGGCAAGCCTGTTTTATTGACCAGATTACCGTTAATCCAGCCCACCAAGCCCGCACAGGCGAACGCCAATAAAATTGCGGCCCATAGCGGCCAGCCATACTCCACCGCGGGGATGGCAATCAGGATGCCTGCCAAGCCAATCATCGAGCCAATCGACAGATCAAACTCTCCGCCAATCATCAATAACGCAGCCGCCGTGGCGATAATGCCGAGCTGAGCGGCGACTTCAAGAAAATTAATAATACCCGCGGGGGTAAACATCCCGGTGCCGCTGGAAGCAGCGATAAAGAAGGCAAGCACCAACACGGCACCGGCCAGCGCCCCCAACTCCGGGCGATTAAGCGCTTTCTTCCAGAAAGAGACTCTCTGGATACGCTCATCTTGATCAGCCGCTGCTGGCGCAACCGATGATTTCGTTTCAGTGGAATTCATAGCGATCGACTCCCAAGGCTCGACACCGCCGAGCCTTTTCCGATTAGGTAGTTATCAGCGGATGCCCTGACTACTCAGCTCAATGACCTGAGCAGCGTTTTCTTGAGTAACAAATCCAGGGCCGGTGGCAACATCCCCTGCGGGCAGCAGACCGTTCTTGACGAACTGATCTAGGAACATGACAGGTAAATAGCCCTGCATGTACTGCTGTTGGTCGATCGCAAAGTCCAGCTCACCCGCATCCAAGGCTTCCAAAATACCGGGTGAAAGGTCAAAGGTGCCGAGAGTGAACATATCGGTTGCTCCCTGTTCACGCATGGCCCGGATCATCGGATCAGCGGCCAATGCTCCCAAGGTCAGCACACCACGCACATCACTGTTTTCGTTGAGGTAAGCGACAATAGCATTGCGAATATTGGTGGGGTCGTAAGTGGTCGCTAGCTGCTCAGCATTGCCATCGAAGCCGTCGACAAAACCATCACAGCGCTGGTCAAGTCCTTGGTTGCCTTGTTCATGGTTAACGCAGACGCCTTTCTCGACGCCCATCTCCTGCATGCGTTCAGCAGCTTGTTTACCTGCCTCATATTCACTCTGCCCAACGTGTAACCGGGCACCATAATCCCTTGCCACGTCGCCACCGGAGTTAATAGTGATGACGGGTATGCCGTTATCGACAGCATTTTGCACAGCGCCACCCAGGGCATTTTCGTCGGTAAAAGAGAGAATCAAACCATCAGGACCAGATGCCACTGCTGCTTCTACAAGTTGCTGCATCTTGGCCATATCAAAGGTGGAGGGCGCGCGATACTCCAAGCTAGCCCCAACGGTTTCAGCGGCGGCTTCTGCACCGTTTTTAACCACCGACCAGAAAGGATCAGAGGGAACGCCATGGGTCACCATGACGAAACGGCTCTCTTCTTGCTCTGGTTCCTGTGCTTGAACGACACCTGCCATTAATGCCGTGGTAGCGGCAGAGGCTAGAAGCCATTGAGATAGACGTGCCATAAATAATTCCTCATAACGTTATCGTTGTTGGTAGGGAAGTGGCATTAAATGCCTTGGCGTTATGAAATATAGATTCCAAACATCAGTTATAGCAAATTATTTATTCTATACTTTGGTATAAATGGAATATTTATTCCAATCAACTAGACTGCACAGCAACGAGTCACTTTGCTCAGTACTGCATATCCACTAGCACATAAGCAGAAGGCTGCTAGATGGGCCAACGCGAAGGAATTTGTATGCCACAACCACCACAGAGCTACCGTGAGTTGGAAACGCTGATCACCGCCGAGTACGCCACACTGAGCAAACGCTTACAGCAAACCGCGCGCTTTATGCTTGATCACCCTCAGGAAGTTGCTTTAGCGACCGTGGCCAAAATTGCCGAACAAGCGGATGTCACGCCATCCACCTTAATTCGCTTAGCCAATAGCTTGGGCTTTAAGGGCTTTTCCGAAATGCAGCAGCTGTTTCGCAGCCGTCTGGTCGATGAGTTGCCTAACTACACCGAACGCATTCGCGCGGTACGCAGCGCCACCGGAGAAACACCCGATAGCACCCAACTATTATGGGAGTTCGCTGACGCCAACCGCGCCGTGCTTGAGCAACTACCCAGCCGTATTGATCCAGAGAGCCTAGAGAAGGCGCTGGATATTTTTGAAAAGGCCCATGCGATTCATGTGATGGGCGCACGACGCAGCTTCATGGTCGCCAGCTACATGACCTATGCCCTGGCGCATGTGGATAAACCTGCGCTGCTGGTCAGCGGTTTGGGGGGAATGTACGGCGAGCAACTGCGCGCGATGAGCCAACATGACGCGCTACTGACCATTAGCTTCTCTCCCTATGCCAAAGAGAGCCAAAAAGCCTGCGAAGACGCCCATCAGCGCGGCCTACCCATTGTGGTGATTACCGATTCGAGCCTTAGCCCACTGGCGCGTTTCGCGGATGTTGCTTTCGTGGTTAACGAAGCTGAAGTGAAAAGTTTTCGCGGCTTGACCGCATCGCTCTGCTTAACCCAAGCCTTGGCAATTGCCCTGGGCGTACGGCAAGACAAATCCCGGGACAAAGCCCTGGAAAAAGCCTCAACTAAAAAACGTAAGACATAAACACCAAGCCAACAGCAACAACAAAACAGGAGTGCTTATGAAACTCGCGCTTATCGGCGCTGGGCGCATCGGCAAGGTGCATGCCCAGGCCATTTATTCACACCCCAACGTGACGCTGGTTGCCGTGGCTGATTTTCATCAGCCTGCCGCAGAAGCCCTAGCCGAGCAGTACGCTAGCCGAGCGGCCTCTGTGGATGAAATCTTCGCAGATGATGAAATTGATGCCGTACTGATTGCTTCAAGCACACCTACGCATGCGGAGTATCTCGAGCGTGCCGCCCGCGCAGGCAAGGCGGTTCTGTGCGAAAAACCTATCGCCCTGGATTTAGCGCGCACGCGCGATGCCCTACAGGTACTTAGCGAACACCCGGTGACCTGCGCGTTAGGCTTTAACCGCCGCCACGATCCTCAGTTTGCAGCATTAAAAAAAGCGATTACCGAAGGGCGTATTGGCGCACTTGAAACGCTGACGATTATTAGCCGCGACCCCTCTCCCCCGCCTGCCGAGTATGTGGCTGAGTCCGGCGGTCTGTTCCGCGACATGATGATTCATGATCTTGATATGGCTCGCTGGTTGCTGGATGAGCCGATTGAAAGTGTCTTTGCCGTCGGTAGTAGCATCATTGACCCAGCGATTGGTGAAGCAGGTGATGTAGATACCGCCATGGTCACCCTTACCACCGCCAGTGGCAAGCTGTGCCAAATCAGCAACTCGCGGCGCGCTAGCTACGGCTACGATCAGCGTATCGAAGCCTTTGGCAGCCAAGGCATGCTGCAAGCCCAGAACGAGAGCGACACTCGGCTACGTTTTACGGGGGAAGCAGGCCAAGTGGAAGACAAACCCAAGTGGTTCTTCCTGGAGCGCTACGCCCAAGCCTACCAACTTGAAATTGGCGACTTTGTCGCCGCCTGGCAAGAGAAGCGTGCGCCACTCGCCGGTGCCCAAGATGGCCTAGAGGCGTTGCGCTTAGCCGATGCAGCGGAGCTTTCATTGCGTGAAGGTCGCAAAATACTGCTCGACGCCCCGGTTTAAACCGACGCAGACGGGTCTGTGGAGACCCTTCATATCGACAACGACTAGCTGCCAACCGAGCAGCTAGCCATCAGAAGGAGCGATATATGGCTTCACTACTGGTACGCCCCACCGCCCCAGATGCCCAAGGCACCGTGATTGACGTTACCCCTGAATCGGCTGGCTGGACGCACGTTGGCTTTCGGGTGCATAAACTCGCCAAGGGCCAGCGCCTGGAGGCCAGCAGCGATGACCAGGAAGTCTGTCTGGTGCTGCTCACCGGGCGGGCCACAGTGACCTGCGGCGAGCACCGCTTTGAAGACATCGGCAAGCGCATGGATATCTTTGAGCAGATCCCTCCCTACGCGGTTTATCTGCCTGACCATGTTAGCTACGCGGTGGAAGCGACCACGGACTTAGAGCTTGCGGTGTGCGCTGCCCCTGGGGATGGCAATCACGCCCCAAGGCTGATTTCCCCCGACAACATCAAGCAGAGCACCCGTGGCCAGGGCACTAATACCCGCCACGTACACGATATTCTGCCGGAAACCGAGCCCGCCGATAGCCTACTGGTGGTTGAAGTATTCACACCTGCGGGCAACTGGTCTAGCTACCCGCCACATAAACACGATGTGGATAACTTACCCCACGAATCATACCTGGAAGAGACCTACTACCACCGTATTAACCCTGAACAAGGGTTCGCCTTTCAGCGCGTTTACACCGATGACCGCAGCCTTGATGAAACCATGGCGGTAGAGAACGGTTGCTGCGTGCTTGTACCCAAGGGCTACCACCCTGTAGGCGCTTCCCATGGCTACTCGCTCTACTACTTAAATGTCATGGCGGGGCCCAAGCGGGCGTGGAAATTTCACAACGACCCCGACCATGAGTGGTTAATGAAAGCCTAACGGGCGGCACAATTTGCCTGCTAACATTTATCCAATGCTATGCTGTATAGCCCCGCTAATGCGGGGTTTTTCGCGCTAGGGAGCCTCTGATTAATGTAATGAGCGCAGGCCAGACAAGGCAAAAATTAACGAAAAAGCGGAGTTTACGGGTTGTAAATGAGCATTTTGAGGCGATTTTTAACGCAGTATGGCCAAGCGTAATAGTTAATCAGAGGTTTCTTAGGCTTTTCAACGACTGGTTCCCAAGGACTTGCCATGCTTCCCGATTACTCCACCATCGCTTGGGTGTTGATTGTATTTTCTGTTTACCTGACTGGCGTTTCAAAAGGTGGTTTCGCGGGCGGTTTCGGCACGCTCTCGGTGCCGCTAATGGCACTGGCGATCAGCCCCACCCAAGCGGCAGGCCTGCTGCTACCGCTACTGCTGGTGATGGATGTATTTGCGGTGAAGGCATGGTGGGGCAAGCAGGATGCTACTGAGGTCTGGCGCTTTGTGCCGGGGCTGTTTATCGGCGTGACGGTGGGGACGCTGCTGTTTGGCAGCTTAAGCGAACAGGGCTTACGCCTGACCCTCGGCGTTATCACCTTGCTGTTCGCCGCCTATATGCTGCTCAAGCCCGTTTCTAAAAAACCAATCTCCACTCGTTGGGCATTGCCAGCGGCAAGCGTCTGCGGCTTTACTAGCTTTATGGCCCATGCGGGCGCGCCGCCGTTAAACGTTTATCTCCTGCCGCGCAAACTATCGAAAGAGAGCTTTATTGCCACTTGTGCGGTGACCTTTGCCGTAGTCAACGCGATCAAGCTAGCGCCGTATATGTGGCTGGGTGAAATCAATGTCACCAGCGCCTGGGCATCGTTGCTGTTGGTACCCGTCGCTTGGATCGGCGTGCGCAACGGGCTGTGGCTACAAAGCCGCGTCAACGAAGCACTATTTTACCGCCTCGTGATCCTGGCCATGTTCCTGGTGGGAATCAACCTAGTCTGGCAAGCGGTAGGCTAGCGTAAATTTACAGTACCTCAATTATCGGGGCACAAAACTTAGCTCTCCTCCCCTCATCTACGCCCCTTTACTCCTTCATAAGGAGGGTTTGGATCACCCTCGATATCGTCATGTTGTTATTAACAATGACAACACAGGTGGTACTTATGTTTTCCAAATATGCTTTCATTCTTGCCGCAAGCGCATCATTGGGAATAGGGCTAACCGCCCAATCGGCTAACGCCAACACGTTTGTGCATTTATTTGAGTGGCAATGGGACGATATCGCGCAAGAGTGCGAGAACTGGTTAGGCCCCAAAGGTTATAAGGCTGTGCAAGTATCACCACCGCAAGAGCATATCCAGGGCGATGCTTGGTGGACGCGCTATCAGCCTGTTAGCTACCAATTGGAAAGTCGAAGCGGCTCCAGTACAGCGTTTACCCACATGGTCCAACGCTGTGAAGCGGCGGGAGTCGATGTGTACGTCGACGCCGTGATTAATCACCTAGCCCATGGCAAGGGCCAAGGCACCGCAGGGTCCCACTATGACCACGAGACCCTGAGTTACCCTCATTATCAGCCTCAAGATTTTCACGAACCTTGCGGGATCGAACAAGACGACTATGCCCATAACGCAGAGCGTGTTCGCCGTTGCCAGTTGGTTGGCCTTCCCGACCTCAAAACCGGCAACCCTGCCGTGCAAAACAGCATTGCCGAATACCTGGATAGGCTAGCCGAACTAGGCGTTAAGGGCATTCGAATTGATGCCGCTAAGCACATGGAACCTAATGACATTGCGCACATTCTAGAACGGCTAGAATCCTCGCTTTATGCCTTTCAGGAAGTTATTGACCTAGGAGGCGAAGCAATCAGCGCCGCCGAGTACCAGGGCATTGCCGACATTACCGAGTTTCGCTATAGCACGCACCTAGGCGATATTTTTAATCATCAGCCACTGGCCAACCTTCATCGGTTAGGCGAAGAGAGTGACTTTTTACCCAGTGAAATGGCCGTTGTGTTTACCGATAATCACGACAATCAACGTGGTCATGGTGCCGGCGGCGATAATATTTTGACACACCAAGACGGTAGCCTTTACCGCCTAGCCAATATGTTTATGCTTGCTTGGCCTTATGGCTATCCCAAAATCATGTCGAGCTACACATTTACTGACAGCGACCAAGGCCCACCGCAAACGGCGGTATACCAGCAAGGAGAGGTTCAGTGTGGAGAAGCCTGGGTATGCGAGCACCGCTGGCCCGAAATTGCCAACATGGTCACGTTCCGCCAACACACTGAAGGCGCAGGCGTTACCCACTGGTGGGATAACGGTAATAACCAAATAGCGTTTAGCCGAGACACTCAAGGCTTTCTTGCCATTAACCGTGAACACAACGATTTAACACGCACGTTCGACACCGACATGGCCGATGGCCACTACCAAAATATCGTGGGTGATGATCAATGTGTTGCCGTTGAAGACGGACAGCTCACGCTAAACATCCCAAACATGTCTGCCGCCGCGTTTCATGTCGGCGCTCCCTGCCCCGCGCCATAATTCTTGGGGGCGGACCTTCGCCCCCCTGCCGCTCCACTAGCATTTCGCAGCGTTTCAAGACATGGCTTTACAGCGCTACAAGCACCAGCCCCAAAAGCATTACCAATGTACCAGCGGCTTTTGCCATCGATGCAGGCTCTTTTAGCCACAGCACGCCCATTAATACCCCCACCGGAATGGAGAGCTGGCGCAGCGCCACGACGTAACTCACTTCGTCGGTTAGTGCCAGGGCCATGAGTACCAGGCCATAAGTGCAGGTCATCATCAGCCCTGTGACGACCAGCATCACTAGCCCTTGCTGGCGGATGGCGGGCAACCGGCGACGCTCCGTGGGTAGCAGCATCAGCAGCGGAATCGCCCAGGTTAAGGTCATCACTGCTTGTAACACCATAAACACCGCGCCGGCGGTTAAACTGCTATGGCCTGCTAGCTGCATCAACGCCAGTGCCTGTTTATCTATCAGCGAATAGCCCACCGTGCCGGCGGCTGCCAACAGTGCAAACCCCATGGCTGGTGTTAAATAGGTCGATAGCCTGCGCGCCTCTGGGTGGCTTAGTGGCAGGCACAGCGCCCCCGCCACCACCAATGCCATGCCAATGCCATCCGCCACATCCAGCGTGCGGTTGCCGAGCAGCGCAATGGATACGAGCGGCACAAGCACCACTGGCAGCGCCCGAGCGATGGGATAAAGCACACTGACTTCCCCACGTGCATAGGCCCAGGCTAAGCCAGCCATATAGAGCATTTGGCATAGCCCTGAAAGCGCCAGCCATCCCCAAAATGCGTTGGGTAGCGCCGCCAACGATGGCCCAAGCCACACTAGCGGCAGCAACAATGCACCGCCTGCCCCGTAAGCCAAGGCAAAAAAAGCCAGCGATGGTGCATTGCGCTTACCCAACACGTTCCACCCAGCATGCATACACACCGAAAACAGCACTAACGCCAGTGCGGCTGGACTCAAGGCCGCTCTCCTCGCTGTAAACGGGCATTAATGGCATCTACAACGCTTGGCAGCTCGGCGATAGTGGCAATGCTGTAGTGCGGTTTTGATGGAGCAAATTGAGCGGCCACGCGCTCATGGGCTGCACGGCGTTCGCTATCGCTTAGCGCTTGATACTGGCCATAACTCAGCCCCAAGGCGTTGCCTGAACAAGTGAGTGCGACCGCCCACATTCCTGCATGGCGCCCTTCAAGGATGCCGGGGGCGGTATCGTCCACCTTGATACAGGCAGCAACATCACTGATGCCTAACGCAATGACATTGGCCAGCGCCTGGGCGGGGTGTGGGCGACCGTTGGGCACCTCATCGGTGGCCACCACATGATCCACCTTCAGGCCATTACCGGCGGCTAGCGCCACCACCTTTTCCATCACCACGGCCGGATAGCCAGAGCACGAACCTATTTTCAGCCCCTGCCCTCGCAACCAAGTTAGCGTATCAAGCGCCCCAGGAATCACCGCCGAGTGATCGGCAATTTTGGCGATCTGCAGCGGCATAAAGCGTTCATAAAGCGCCGTCACATCGGTATCAGTCGGCAGGTGGCCGACTGCCTGGAGAAAGCGCTCGGCTATCTCAGGCTGATTGCACAGCGTGTGGATATGATCCCATTTGCCCATGCCCATCGGGCCGCGTGCTTCTTCTAGGCTGATCGCCACACCCAGTTCGGCAAAGGCTTCGACAAATATCTGGGTCGGGGCGAAGGAGCCAAAATCGACCAGCGTACCCGCCCAGTCACAAATCACCGCCTGCAGACATTGAGGAGATTGATAGTGCATCAGGCACTCCTTGATTCAGTGAAGAGAGAAACACCCATATTCGTTAGGGCGTCTTGAATAACGCTGAGTAACTGTTCAATCACCGCCGCATCCAATTGGCCAATGCAGCCGATGCGAAAACTTTCGACGTCAGTTAACTTGCCCGGGTAGATCAAAAAGCCACGCGCCTTCAACGCTGCATAGAACGTCTTAAATTCAAACGCAGGGTCGGTAGGGCTCAAAAAAGTGGTGATAATCGGCGATAGCCACTCATCTTCTAAAAGCGTGCTGAAGCCTAACGCTCGCATGCCTTTTACCAGCACATTACGGTTATGGGTATAACGTGTGCAGCGCCCCATCACGCCGCCCTCTTCCCGGTGCTGGGCAAGCGCCGCTTGAAAGGCCACCACCGTATGCGTGGGCGGAGTAAAGCGCCACTGGCCAGTGCGTTCCATGTAATCCCACTGGGCGTGTAAATCCAGACTCAGCGAGTGGGCTTGCCCCTGACCAGCAGCAAGTAGCGTCTGGCGAATGATCACAAAACCAAAGCCCGGTACGCCTTCGATGCACTTATTGGCTGAGGAAATCAGCACATCAATAGGGGTTGTTGTCAGACTGATCGGTACGCCTCCAAACGAGCTCATGGCGTCAACGATCAGCGTTTTTCCGTGGGCGCGTACCACCTCAGCGATGGCTTCCAGCGGGTTCAAAATGCCGGAGCTGGTTTCGCAGTGAACTAGAAACACTGCTGTAATGTCAGCATCTTGCTGTAGCAGTGCCGCCACTTCGTCGGGTTGCGGTGGTAGGTAGTCACCTTTGTCCAGCGTCACATAACGGCGGCCCATCATATCGAGCAGTTGAGCAGCCCGCTTGCCGTAAGCGCCGTTCATTAATACCAACACCTTGCCGTTGGGGTTGATTGCGCAGGCCAGCGCACTTTCAACGGCGAACGTGCCGCTGCCTTGCATCGGCACGCAGGCATAGACGTCGCTTGTCGCCTCGGCCATGGCAAGCAGTTGCGCACGCACATCGGCAGTCACACGGTTAAAGTCATCATCCCAGGAGCCCCAGTCACGCAACATGGCTGCTTTGGTCGCCTGGGAGGTGGTTAGTGGCCCTGGGGTTAAGAGGTAAGGCGCTTGTGAATGACTCATCATTTTGGTCTATACCAGATTATAAGCACATATTAGCCGCTGTCGTAGTGGGCTGTTTAGCCCGCCTGACGCCAACGCTGAGCGTTGTTTAAGAGAACGTGGGTAAGCGCAGTGTGGAGCAGTTTAACCACCAGCGAGGTAAGGAAAATCAGCACAGCCATGGCCGCGGCGCTAGCAAAATAGCCCGCTTCGTCCAGATGCAGTACCGCCACTGAAGCAAGCCGCGTATCGCTGTTATAGAGGAACACTACCGCAGACACTGTCGTCATCGCATTGACGAACAGGTAGACAGAAATATCCAGCACGGCAGGCAGCGATACCGGCAATGTCACGCGGCTAAACGTGGTCCAGAACGGTACTTTTAACGAGGCTCCCACGGCTTCAAACTCCGGATCGAGCTGTTTCAGCGCGGTGACAGAGGTGAGGTGACACACCGTATAGAAGTGCACTAGCGTGTTGAGCACCAGAATCGCCATGGTGCTGTACAGCCAGTTAAGGGGATTCCCTGCCTGGTTGAAAAAGAAGATATAAGCCAGGCCCAGCACCATACCCGGCACCGCCATGGGTAGCATGGCCATAAAATGCAGGCCCTGGCGCAGCGGGCGATAGCCTTCGCTCTTTTCAATCAGCCACGCATTAAAGAAAATCACCAGTGTACCCACTAACGCGACGCTAAAGGCCAGTTTGAGGGAGTTAAACCACGCCCCCCAGCCACCGCCGGCTAAGCCTTGAAAGGTGTAATGCTGCAGCGTAAACGACAGGTTATAGGGCCAAAACTGTATGAGCGACGCATACACCGCGGTACCAATGACCAGCAGAATAATGCCCGCGACCGAATAACACAGCAGCGCAAACGTCCAGTCTCGCAGCGGGCTAGGCGTTGGCTGCCACGGTACTGCCCGAGCCGAAAGCTGAGCCACTTGGCGTTTCTGTATCCAGCGGTCGACGATGAACGATAGCACTGCTGGCATCAGTAGAATAACGCTAACCACCGCGCCCATTTGGAAGTTCTGCTGCCCCACCACTTGGCGATACACATCGGTGGCGAGCACGCTGAATTGGCCGCCAATAATTTTCGGCACACCAAAGTCGGTAATGGCCAGCGTAAAGACAACGAACAGGCATGAAATCAGCCCGTAACGCACCCCGGGCAGCGTAATCGTCAAAAACGTACGCCACTTTGGCGTGCCCAATGCTTCTGCTGCTTCATAGAGGCGTGCATCGCTATTGGTCAGCGCAGTGGTTAGCAGCATTAGCGCATGGGGAAAAATCCAGAAACTCATGCACATCACAATGCCAATCGGCCCATAAATCGAATGACCTGCCAGCACGTCGCTCAAAAACCCCTGGTTACCAAACAGATAAACCAAGCTAATTGCGGGTAGCAACGAAGGGGCCAAAATGGGCAAAATCGCCAACATTCGAAACAGCCGTTTGCCCGGCATGCAGGTACGGGTAATGCCGTAGGCGCATAAAAAGGCGAGCCCTGCGACAACCACCGTCGTAGTGAACGCAACGCGCAATGAATTGGCGATCGAATTGACCAGTGCTGGCGTTTGAAAATACTGCACAAAGTTAGCTAGCCCAATAAAGTCGCCGCTGCGGTCTTGCAGGCTTTTCACCAACATTGCAAATAGCGGAAACAGCAGGCCGAACACTAACAGCGCCACAGCCGCTAGCAGCACGATCAGGCGTATCAATGCTTCCAGCGAAGGCGTTGCTGCAGGCGCTGAAAATATACTCGCCCTCATGACTGGTTGCTCCCTGCCGGATATAAGCGGGCAGCATCGGCAGGCAAATGGACACCCAAGGTTTGCCCTAGCCGTAATCCTAGTGTGGCGCTATCACGGCTGGGAACATCAGCTAGCAACCATTGTTCGGTATTGTTAAGACGCAGCGATACCCGCTGAAACGCACCTAAAAACTCAATGCCCATAACATCACCGCTCAGCCCAGTGGTGCTGGCACTAAGCGCGACTGCTTCGGGGCGAATGGCCAGTTGAGCTGCTTGGCCTTGCGGGTAGGCGTGCGGCAAACAAGGGCAGGAAATAGTGCCTAGCAACGCGTGGTTATTCGCCTGTGCGGTCACCTCTAAAAAGTTCATGGTGCCGATAAATGACGCCACAAAAGCGCTAGCGGGCTGGTGGTAGATCTCGGCAGGCGTACCCACTTGTTCGATCACCCCGTGGTTCATCACTACGATACGATCAGCCATGGTGAGTGCTTCTTCTTGATCGTGGGTCACCATAATGGTGGTCACGCCAAGGCGCGCCTGTAGCGCTTTGATCTGATGTCGCAAATGGCCGCGCACCCTCGCATCCAGCGCTGAGAGCGGTTCATCAAGCAGTAACAGGCCGGGCTCAGTAGCCAGCGCTCGTGCCAACGCAACCCGCTGCTGTTGCCCACCAGAAAGCGCGGCAGGATATTTATGTTCGCTGCCACTAAGATCAACCAGCGCAAGTAACTCCGCCACGCGGGCATCAATCGTCGCTCGATTACTGCGACGGTTGCGTAACCCGTAGGCAACGTTGTCGAACACCGTCAGATTGGGAAACAGCGCATAAGATTGGAACACGATGCCAAAATCCCGCGCCTGCGGGGGCAGCGTGGAAATATCCTTGCCGCGCTGAATTAAGCTACCTGCTGTTTGTTGAGCTAGGCCTGCAATAGTGCGCAACAGGGTTGTTTTGCCACAGCCAGAAGGCCCTAAAAAGCATACAAACTCGCCTTCCTGAATCTGTAGCGCAATGTTGTCCAGCGCGGTAAAGCTACCGAAACGCTTGGTGACACCATCTATGCTTAGGTGCGCAGAGGGTGAGAGGGGTTTCGCCGCCGAGTGGGCCGTCAGCGGCGATGTCAGTGTGGTCTGCATAACATCTCCAAGCCCCGGCCTTGGCCGGGGCAGCTGTTCGTGCTTACTGTTCGGTTTTACCGTCGTAGCGGCGCTGCCACTCTGCCAGCACGCGTTCGCGGTTAACCGCGGCCCACTGGAAGTCGGCATCAATCATGCGATCGGCAATGTCAGTGGGATAGTTTTCAATCGGCTGTGCCACACCGGGATAGGCCACCACGGCGTAGCCTTCGTTATAGAGTTCGTTAGCCTCGCGGGAAACGGCCCAATCCATCAGCGTTTGTGCAGCTTCCTGTTTGGCGGTGCCCGCAACGATGGCGGCAGCTTCCATATCCCAGCCAAGCCCCTCTTCCGGGAAGATCACTTCAATCGGTGCGCCTTGGGATTTTAACCGTGCACCACGGAAGGCAAACGACACACCGACTGCTGCTTCACCGGTGGCCGCCAGGCTGCAAGGAGCAGAGCCGGAGTGGGTGTAACGGGAAATATTGTTATGCAGGCGGTCCATGTAATCCCAGCCCTGCTCTTCGCCCCATAGCTGCATCCAGCTGGCTACATCCAGATAACCGGTACCCGAGGAGTTGGGGTTAGGCATAATCACATGCCCTTCAAACTCAGGCTGGGTCAGGTCTTCCCAGGAGGTCGGCATCGGCACGCCCTGACGCTCGCCTTCAATAGTGTTGTAGCAAATGGCCGCTACCCAGGCGTCCATGCCTACCCACGCAGGGTCTTCACCGTTACGGTAAGCAGCATCAATAAATTTTTGATCAAGGTTTTCAACGCCTGCGGGCGCATAGCGCTCCAGCATGTCCTCTTCTTCAAGCACCAGCAGACTGGTGGCGGCTAAGCCCCAGATGACGTCTGCCTGGGGATTATCTTTTTCCGCCAGCAAGCGCGCAGTAATCACGCCCGTAGAATCTCGCACCCAGTTAATAGTGATATCGGGGTGAGCGGCATTGAAGCGTTCGGCGTATTTTTGCAGGTCATCTGACTCAACGGCGGTGTACACCGTTAGCTCAGTGGCGCTAGCCACCGAAGTGAAGGCAACGGCAGTCGTTGCGAGCAGAGCAGTTGCAATCTGAGTAGGTTGGAACAAACGGCGAAGTTTCGACATGGTAGGCTCCCAGCGTTTTGGTATAGACCAGAAGTTTGCCGTCGCTAGATGACAGTGCGATGACGCTTGTTTGACTGATTTTTTAAGTTGTTATGTATGCGTATGGATGGGATCTTGTGAGGGTCCTCATGAGCGCCTTGTCTCCGTAACCCTGTTACTTCTGACCCGACAGCTCAACACTGATGCATAACGAATCGTGCAACCAGTGCTCTTCGTCATATTCGATAGGACGCTGTTGATCATCAAAAATGGCACGGCAAATGTTTAGCCCGGCCGCGCCTGGGGCAACGAGTAACTCTTCTGCATCTAATGGCGACAGCGCTTCGGACACCATGCGTATCGAGCGATTGGCCAAGTGATGCCCCCACCGCCCTCTTAACAACCCCCAGAGTGATTGTCCGCTGTAGATGTCTAGCAACTCTGGCGCACGCTCTGGCACCACCCAAAGCGACTCCACCAGCACAGCACGATCATCCACATAACGGCGACGGCGAATATGGTGAAACGGCTGGTCATCGGGCAGCCCCAAGGCACGGGCAGCCACCAGATGTGAGCGGGTTTCCAGCTTTAGAACCGCCGTTCGTGGTTGCCGCCCCTGAGCCCCCACATAGTCGTTAAAGCCTGCGTCCCGGGTGGGGTCATACACCAGCCTAGCCGGTGAAATAAACCAGCCACGCCGATTGCTGCGGTGAATGAGCCCTTCCCCCTCCAGTTGCGCTAAGGCTTGGCGCAACGTAACGCGGGTCGTAGAGAAGCGCTCCGCCAACACTCGCTCAGCGGGCAATTTGCCTTCCCACTGCGTGGCATGCTGGGTAATTAAATAACGAAGCTGTTCCGTTAACTGTAAATAGTAGGCATCAGGCATGCGCCGATTTTCCTGATAGATCGTTGGCCGATGAAGCGTCTGTCGACGCTGCCATCCGCCAGTCTAAGCGCTGCCACCCTTCTACACTAGCCACCTCCGCCAGCACGGGATCAGGGTTAACCGCCACTGGGCAGTCGACATACTGCAGCAGCGGGATATCGTTGCGGGAATCTGAGTAGAACGTTGTATGGCTGGGGGCAATTTTTTGCTCGATTAACCACTGCTGAAAACGCACTACTTTCCCCCCACGGTAAGAGAGCACGCCTTTGCTATGGCCGGTGTAGCTTGCCCCGCTTGCCGCTTGTTCGACACTAAGCTCTACCGCCAGCACATGCTCAATCCCTAACATCGTCGCAATCGGCGCGACCAGGTGATGCGATGACGCAGAAATAAGGACGAGGATATCGCCTGACTGACGGTGCGCGTCCAGGCAGCGCCAGGCTTGATCAAAAATACGGGGCTGCAAATGGGTAGCGACAAAGCGCTCAACTTCTTTTTGTACATCGATTACTCGGCGGCCCCGCAATGGCGCCAAGGTCATTGCCAAGTACTCCTCTAGCTTTAACTTACCGGCGTGATAAGCCTGCTGCATCTGTTCGGCACGGGCTATAAAGGTCTCGGCATCACTGATCCACCCCTGCTCAATCATCCATAAATTCCAGCGGTCGCTGCAGTCTCCATCCAGGAGGGTGTCATCAAGATCAAACAGAGCGAGGCGCATGTGGCACTCCTTTTTTCGCGAGTTCGGCGGCGCGTAGGGTATGCCAACGATGATGACAGGACGATGACGCCATTGATGAGAATGGAAATTGCTCGCCCTACCTGCCAATAAAATGGCTTAAGGGGTTAACCACATTGAGGCAAACTCATCGGCGGGTAGCGGACGACCAAACCAGTACCCCTGAGCTTCGCTGCAGCCCATTTGTGCGAGCAAATCGGCCTGGGAAGGGCTTTCAACGCCTTCTGCAAGGGTTTTCATATCAAGCGTGTCAGCCATAGCGATAATGGTTTGCACAATCGCCCGATCATGGTGGTTATCGAGCATGTCACGCACAAACGAAATGTCTATTTTTAACGCGTCCGCAGCAAAGCGCCGTAAATACGAGAGCGATGAGTAGCCTGTACCGAAGTCATCAATAAACAGCGCGTAGCCAGCCTGACGCATAGCCTGAGTAATTGTGACCGCCTGATCGGGATCACGCATAAAATCACTTTCAGTGAGTTCAAGCGCAATGGTGTCTGGAGGTACACAGGCGGTTAGCTTAGCCACATGTGCGGTTAGCTGAGGGTCGGCAAATTGTTGCGCTGAAATATTGATTGAGAGCCTACCTGGCAGTGGCGTATTACCGGCCTGCCAAACACTTAACTGACGTGCCGCTTCTTCTAGCACCCAGTCTCCCAGCATGCGGATCAAGCCACGCTCTTCCGCCAAAGCAATAAACTCGCTAGGGCTTACCCATCCCCACTCAGGGTCAAACCAGCGGCACAGCGCTTCAGCCCCCGTCAATGTTTTGCTCGTAAGACTGAACTGCGGTTGAAAATAAAGCTGTAAGCGCCGCTCAGTAATGGCTTGATGCAGGCGCTCGGTCATCCATTGGCGGCGCTCCAGCGTCTGACGCATCACTTGTGTATAGGGGCATACGCTATTATCACGGCGTTTTGCGTGATGGAGTGCGATACTGGCTGCGTTAAACAGCTCACCGGCCTCCGCTACATCGCTTGGATAGCTAGCAATCCCGATACTGACATCGAGGTTAAAAATACGATGCCCCAGCTGGATAGGGAGTTTGATAAGTTCGCATAACTGAAACACCACTTCTTGAAGGCGAACATCCTCAATGCTGGGCAACAGTACGGTAAATTCATCACTGGAAAGTCGTGCGACAGCGCTTTTAGATAGGCTAGCTTGCCGTAAGCGCTCGGCCACGGTTGCGAGTAACTGATCTCCTACCTCGTGGCCATGTAAATCATTCACCTCTTTAAAGCGCCGGATATCCAGCAGCAGCAGCGAAAGAGAGTCACCCTGACTAGATGCCTCTTTTCCCATACTGGCCAATAGCTCCATAAAGCGCGCACGATTAGGCAATCCTGTTGTGCTGTCTGTATAGGCAAGACGTTGCATGTGACGATGATCACGGCGACGTTCTAGCTCACCGGCAGCACCCGTAGAGAGAATTTTCAACACGGAAGTTGCAAACGCATTGGTCGTCAGTGGTGTTTGATAAAACACCATCATCACACCAATGGCATCGCCCTTAGCATTATCCAAGCGGCGGCCTATCCACGCCTGGGTACTTAACGAGGTTCCCGGCAGCGTAAACGCATGGCCACTTTGAACAACGCTCTCGCCTTCAAACACGACTCGTTCAGCAGGCGTTCCCTGCAGCATAAACGTTTGGTTATCTATTAACTGGCCATTCGCGACTAAACTAACGGTCTGGGCTGCTGTTGCGGGCCGCAGCGTGTTTATCTTATTAGATGTCCCCAAAGACCGTGGAACAGGTTGATCCAGTAACGCAATAAACCCAGCATCTGCTTCTAATAACGTGGCTAACGTGATGATCAACTGGTGGAAGTAATCGTCTCCTACGCGTGAGGTAACTGTAGAGGCTACTTGTACCACCGCATCCTGCACGCGTTGTGATTCGTGCTGGTCGGTCACATCTGAGATAAAGCCCTCGAGATAGGCCACATGGCCATCATCATCGATAACAGCTTGCCCTTGCTCCCACATCCAACGGTAACTGCCATCCCGATGGCGCAATCGGTACACCACACGATATGGCTGACGCTGCTGGATTGCCTGTTGTGCTGCTAGATGAACGCGGTCTTGATCGGCTTCGTGTATGAGGGAGGCAAAACTGATGAGTCGATTATCTTGTAATTCGTCCGGATGATAGCCCGTGAGCGCCTCAGCCCCTTGGCTGACCAACTGCATCGTCCAGTGTTGATCATTTAGGCAACGGTAGGCCATGCCAGGAAGGTGATTCAGCAATGTGTTTAAACGCCGCTCACTCTCTCGGGCCAATTCTTCACTTTGACGAAGCGCTTGCTCGGCTTGGCAGCGGCCAAGCTCTGCCCCCGCTTGAGCGGCCACAATGCGCAAGATTTCGTTTTCAAGCCCATCGAGCTGCATCGGTTTATTGCTTAACACCGCCAAGATGCCAATGGCCGAGCCATCGGATGAAAACAGAGGCAGTCCCATGTAACTCTCTGCACCCAGTTGGCTGAGCAGCTCGTCTTTAGGAAAGCGCGCCTGAACATCGCAGGCATACAAGCAAGGTTCTCTACCTACAACCGTTTCACAAGGCGTTCCCATAAGAGGATAAGCGATATTTTCCTGATGATCGTTATTTGACCAAACGGCCAATGTTGTAGCCATATGCGCCTCGGTGACCACAGCGATCAACGCATGATCAATCCCAAGCAGTTGGGCAAGTTGCTCGACAAGCGTCGTATAAAAGTCAGGTCTTCCGCTACGTCCTAAACCTTCCGCCAACTGACGGAAAATCTCCGACGCTTCGTTTCTGGTGTGCATTGGCGCACTCACTTTTGTCATCGTAGAGCAGCTGCCCACAGAGCACTGTTATAATAAGCTGTTGCAATAAAATGCAGCGGGCTACAGCATAAACAGTTATTTTACTGATTTACCATGCCTATCTATGACTCTTCTAACACACGCAGACGCTATAATTGATTATTTAGCACATAACTTAGTGGCTGCTCGCTATGCTGGACAGCACGTTGAGGGATAATATGACGAGCCGTTTAGCGGAAGACGAAACACTTTATACTTCGCTCACTAGCGAGCTTCCCAGTTTTCTTGGTAATGCGTTATTACGCTCGGCTAGCCTACCTTCGCTTCCTGCTATCGCCATGCAAGTGCTTGATATCGCACGCTCCCCCCGAGCTTCTCTGAGTGACTATGCGCGCGTTATTGAACGCGACCCAGGGTTAACGGCGCGCCTTATTGCGGCCGCGAATAGCGTGCACTACCTGCGTTCAGCTCATCCTGCACAAACCAGTTTGGAAGCCACCCAGCGACTGGGATTAGACGCAACGCTCGCCACCGTATTGAGCTTCACTCTGTTTCCCTGGCCACCTACAGAGAACGCGGCTCTGCAAACATGGCGACGCGCCATTGTTGCCGCCGTGGTAGCAAGCAAGCTGGCTCACCAACTCTGCCCCGCACAGGTTGGCAGCGCATTCACGCTTGCCCTACTGCAAGATATAGGCATTTTGGCGATCCTCTCCACCTACCCAGACGAGGCCGAGGCACTATACGCTGAACGCAGAATGTCTCACGCACAGTTGGTCAACGCTGAACGCCGCCACTTTGGCAGTGACCATACACTGATTGGTGCTTGGTTAGCCGCCAAGTGGGGGCTACCGTCCTCGATCGTGCATGCTATTGACCAAAGCCATGACGGTTTTTTAACCGATGACATGGCAACACTCTGCCTGCGCTTATCCGGCCCAATCGCCGATGCATGGCTCAGCCCTGAACCAAGCACCACCTTAGCAATGTTGCTTAGGCAGTTAGCGGTCACAGAAACACTGCCTACGAATGTCATTGAAGCGCTTTTCCATCGCTTGTCAGAACAAATTGATTTATTAACAGATATTTTGGATCTCACCGTACCCGCGCCTGTGGATAGCCAAACACTGCTGGCGGACGCACAACAGTTGCTCTATCAACACTCTTTGACGCTCACCGCACGATTAGATGCTCAGTAACAGCAGTTGGATACACTACAGCTACATAATTCTGCATTAGAAGAGCGCAGCCGTATTGACCCACTCACTCAATTGGCTAACCGTGCGTGGTTAGAGCAGCAACTCCAGGAACGTTTTGCGCTTTGCAATGAGCAAGGCCGCACAATGTCAGTGGTGTTTATCGATTTAGATCATTTCAAAGTGCTTAACGACCAATATGGCCACCAGGCAGGCGACTTAATTCTGGAACGTTTTGGTAAAACGCTCGCGTCATTAACTCGCTCAGGCGACTTGGCTGGGCGCTATGGCGGTGAAGAGTTTTTAATTATATTGCCCGATGAGACCGCTCAAACTGCGAGACAGTTAGCCGAACGCATTGCGCTGCATTTAAATGAGCAACCGATGTTGGAAATTGACCAAGAAGCACTGTATATCACTGCCTCTATGGGTATTGCGTGTTTAAGCGATGGCAACTTCAGTAATGAGCGGGAGCTGATAGATGCCGCCGACCAGAGCATGTATTTCATCAAACGCTCTGGCCGCCGGGGCATCTCCATTCATGGCCAAGATTAACCGTTAGTCGTCTACTATCTGTTCAGTGCCTGGGGCAGGTACAAGGCGATTTCAGGGAAGAGATGCATAAAAGCAATCGCCAGCAGCATCAGCAAAAAGAATGGCAGTGTGGCTTTCGTGATGGTGACAATATCTTTACCGGTGAGCCCTTGAATGACAAATAGGTTAAAACCCACTGGCGGTGTAATTTGCGACATCTCAACCACAATCACCAGATAGATACCAAACCAGATCAGATCAAATCCAGCGGCGCTAACCACGGGCATAATAATGGCCGTGACTAGCAGAATCAGTGAAATACCATCCAAAAAACAGCCCATGATCAACAGCAGCACCGTTAAGGCCACTAGCAGCATCGTGGGGGATAGCCCCATTTCACCGATCGTGCGAGCTAACTGCATTGGTACCTGAGTAAAGCCCATCGCAGAGGTCAAAAATGACGCGCCAGCAATAATAAAAGCGATCATGCACGCGGTACGTACTGCGGCAAATAACGAGCTGGTAAAAATATCTCGATTAAAGTGGCCATTAAAATGCGCAATGACCATCGACAGCACAACGCCTACCGCGGCAGCTTCTGTTGGTGATGCTAGGCCGCCATAAATCGATACGATAATACCGCCAATCAGCAGCAGAATTGGCACCAGCGACCAGGTATTGCGTAGCTTCTCAACAAAGCTCATGCCCGACTCATCAGCACCGGTTAAGCCGTTCCGGTTACCTTTCAATAGAGCCCACAGCACCAGATAAGTCATAAACATGGCTAAGATCATCAGCCCCGGCCCAATGCCTGCCATGAATAGCCGAGTAATGGACTGCTCAGTCACTACGCCATAAACAATCAGCACGATAGAAGGCGGAATCAGCAAGCCTAGCGTTGAAGCGCTGGCCAATGTACCAATCGCCATGTTGCTGTCATAGCCGCGGCGCTCGAGTTCCGGCAGGGTCATTTTCCCCACCGTTGCACAGGTCGCCGCTGAAGAGCCACATACGGCGGCAAACATGCCGCTGCCAATGATATTGGTGTGAAGTAAACGTCCTGGCAGGCGATTTAACCAGGGCGACAAGCCACGAAACATATTGTCGGCAAGACCTGAGCGAAACAGAATCTCCCCCATCCAGATAAACATCGGCAACGCCGTTAAATCCCAGCCATAGCTTGCTCCCCAAAAATCCGAGGCAAGAATAGGGCCGGGGTCGAAGGGACTAAAAAACTGAAGCGCAATCCAAGCAGTGCCAATCAGAGCAAAGGCAATCCAGACGCCACTGCCTAACAGCACCACAAGGGTAAAGATGGTAGCCAAACTAAGTAATAGCACGAGGGTGTCTCCTGGGTAGCGTCTTAATGCGCTTCGTTGTCGTCGATGGCGGTTGCTTCACGGAAGCTCGCAGGGTCGTGGATAGCGATACGCAGCGCTATCCACAAGGCTTCCAGAAGTGCCAATGCCAAGAGCCCTACCCCAACGACTAATACCGATTGCGGTATCCACAAGGGAATCGATAAAAAGCCCGACGATACATCGTTATATTGAAGGCTCTCTCTTGCTAGCCCAATCAAGCCATAAGCCAGCAACAGGCTGATCACTACCGCAATGAGTAACCCAAACACCTCAAACCAGACGCGTATGGCTGAGGGTAGTCGCGAGATAAGCAGCGTCACCCGAATATGCGCATGGTGAACAAAGGTGTAGGCAAGCCCAAGAAACGTTGCCCCAACTAACAGATAAGACGCCATCTCAGAAACGCCGGTGATGCTCACGCCGAGCCGGCTAAGGCCAACCAAAACAAGCAACGCATCTACTAACCGAAACGTGACCTGCAGTGCGATAAGTGCACAAATAGCCACCATACACGCGGCTGCACCCCAAGCACCGAGGCGGTAGAGTTTGTCGAATTTAAACATCATGTTCGCAGTCTCATTGAGCGCGTGGGTGGTAAGGGCGGCACAAACAGCCGCCCTTAAAGCCAACATTAGTTGTTAAGACTCAGTTACCGCGTTGTTCGCGATAGCTCTCTAAGGCTTGTTTTGCGTCATCGTCAGCGCGGGATTCCCAGTCGGCAAACAGCTCATCGCCCGCCGCTTGCAGAGCAGCAGACACCGTCTCGTTAGGCTGAGAAACTGAGATGCCATTTTCCTTCAGCGCCTCCAAGCTAGTTTCATTGTTCTCGCGGCTCATTTGCCAGCCACGCTCTTCAGCCCTAGCAGCCGCTTCCATCAGCGCGTCTTGGGTAGCTTCATCTAAACGATCAAAGCTGCGCTGACTCATAAACACAATATTCTTAGGCAGCCACAAGTTGGCATCGGTGTAGTCGGTCACATAGTCCCAGGCTGCCATGGAGTTACCGGTAGAACTGGACGTAATCATGGCATCCACACGACCGGTGCTAAACGCGGTAGGAATATCAGACTCTTCGGTTTCCGTCGGGCTGCCACCTAAATTATCAACGAAACGCTGAGTATTAATATTTGGCGCACGCACCCGCAAGCCATCGAACTGATCGGGATCGGTTAACGGCGCAGAGGTGTAAATGCCCTGCGCTGGCCAAGCGACAGCATACAAAGGCACCATTCCTTCATAGGCAAACAGCTCAGTAATCATCGGCTTAGTGGCTTCCCACAAGGCATAGGCATCTTCATAGCTACCGGCTACCCCCGGCAGCGTATCAACTTCGAAAATAGGGTCATCATTGGAAAGAACAGAGAGGAACACTTCGCCAGCATCAATCGTGCCACGGCGCACCGACGGCTTAATTTCACCATGTGAGACCAGCGAACCACCGCTGTGCACCGTAATGGTTAAGTCACCGTTTGTGGCCTCAGCCACATCCTCTGCAAACTGTTTATTGTTCTGGGTATGGAAGCTTGCATCACCATAAGGCGTTGCCATAGTCCATTCAGCCGCATGGGCCGTGGCAGCCAAGCTACAGATAGTGGCTAGGGCAAGGGGAGTAAAGATGCAGTTACGCATAGGAGCATTCCTCTTATTTGTAATATTCGTGGAGGCTCACTTAGATTTAGCAGAAGTAATGGCGCATTACTTCTATATTTTCTATAAGCCACATCACAACATAGCTCATATGCGTTCAAGGCAGATAGAAGCCGCTTTTTTGTTTCAAGCATCACGTCACTGAAAAATCGTGCTAATTAAAGCTGTACATTAGAACTTGCAAAACAACTTAGAGATCTTCGAATTGCATAGGCTCCTTAATCGTTTAGTCACTGCATCCTTTTTACAGGCTAACGCGCCGCTCGTTGCATCAAAGCTGACACTTTTTAAAGAGAAGCGGCTGCCCGTGCTGCCTGGTCATACAGGCCAGACATTGCACGTAAAATCCCCGCCACTTTACTGATTTCTGCACGTTCTATACCCATCGATGTAAGCGAATCAATTAGACAGGCTTCACGGATTTCGGCATAACGGCTACAGGCATTTCGTCCTTGTTCAGTAGTACAAAAGTAAGTTTCCTTACCTTGTTTTTCACCTTTAACGAGATTGAGTTTAACTAACTTTCTCAGCGCATACGTAACAGTATGAGTGTCTTCTACATTTAGCACGAGGCATATATCAGCTTGACGCTTTGCACGTTCACGATGGCTGACACTATGCAGAACCAGCACATCCAACGTCCCCAATTCTGGATAGCCAGTAGCGGTCATACAACGCACCATCCAGCGATTGAAGGCATGGCTCGAGATGATCAAACCGAATTCAAGTTCAGACAACTCTTTCGCCTTGTGTGATAAGTGCTCCGACGAAACAATCGGCCCACGCCCACCCGCTACCATTTGGTCTACATCTATCATTAATACCTACCTATTTATTTTGCATTGTTAATCCATATTAGCAGAGCGGACGCCCGCTAATTGAACCATAGTCCGCGGTTTTAGGGGCGGCTAGCAACTCGTTTTCGATATCAAAGGTTCTTCTACCATTAAGAAAAGAGGGTAAATCGTACAATTGACACGTGAACACTATGCAGATAATTTACAGATAAATCATATAAAAAATATAGGTATATTACTGTGCCTCATCATGATCATCCTCCCCTACTGTCCGTTCAATCGCTGGATATTGCCTTTGGTTCCAACCGTGTCGTCAAAGACCTTTCGTTTGACCTATACGCTGGCCAGACGCTGGCAATTGTAGGCGAGTCGGGATCAGGAAAATCCATGACCTCGCTGGCCACGATGGGCTTAGTTCACTATTTGAATGCCACCATCGCCAAGGGCAATATCCTGTTTCGCCGTAGCCCAGACAGTAAACCGATTGATTTAACGCAACTTTCTGATAAGGAAATGCGTAAAATTCGTGGCAAAGAGATCTCAATGATCTTTCAGGAGCCGATGACGTCGCTGAACCCGGTCTACACCATTGGCGATCAAATCACCGAGGTACTGCTGCTGCATGGCGATTACACCCGAGCCACCGCCAGAGAAGAGGCATTAAGGCTGCTACGCATTGTGCGTTTAGCTGATGCAGAGTCCCTACTCAAGCGCTACCCTCACCAACTCTCCGGCGGTATGCGTCAGCGGGTAATGATCGCGATGGCACTTGCCTGTAAGCCCAAGGTACTGGTTGCTGACGAACCCACCACTGCGCTGGATGTCACCATCCAGGCTCAAATCCTGGCTATCATCCGCGACCTCCAAAAGGAGCTGGGGATGGCGGTTATCTTTATCACCCATGATATGGGCGTAGTCGCAGAGGTAGCCGACCACGTTGTCGTGATGCGTAATGGTGAGAAGGTCGAAGAAGCGGACGTCAGCACCCTCTTTGCGTCCCCCCAGGCTCCTTATACTCAAGCACTGCTGGCTGCTGTTCCAACATTGGGCAGCATGCAAGGTCAAACGCTGCCACGTGCCGAGCCACTGGTTATTTTTGACGGCAATAAAATCATCACTCAAGGCGAGCCGACGGTACAGGATACCGTTCGCACTCAGGAAACGCCGGTGGTAAGCGTCAAGAACTTGGTAACGCGTTTCGATATCAACAAAGGTTTTTTTGGCGGCGTCAGCCACCGCGTCCACGCAGTAGAGAGCGTGAGCTTTGATATTTTCCCTGGCGAAACGCTGGCATTGGTCGGAGAGTCAGGTTCCGGAAAATCTACCATTGGCCGCACCATTCAGCAGTTGCAGGAGAGCACCAGCGGCGACATCGTCTTTTCCGGCAAAGCTGTTACGGAAATGTCACGCAGCGAGAAAATGATGCTACGCCAACAGGTGCAGTACATTTTCCAAGATCCCTTTGCTTCACTAGACCCGCGTAAGACCGTAGGTTTTTCTATTGCTGAGCCTATTCATACCCACCGATTGATGAGCGATCGAAAACGCATCCAACTGCGAGTTAACGAGCTGTTAGAGCGTGTTGGTCTTCAACCAGAACATGCTAATCGCTACCCGCATGAGTTTTCAGGTGGCCAGCGGCAGCGTGTTTGTATCGCTCGGGCTCTGGCCTCGAAACCCAAGTTGATTATTGCCGATGAAGCGCTTTCAGCACTGGATGTCTCGATTCAGGCGCAAATTATTCATCTGATGATGCAGTTACAGCGCGAAGAGGGACTCGCGTACCTCTTCATCAGCCATGACATGGCTGTGGTTGAAAAAATGAGTCATCGCGTCGCGGTGCTGCATCTGGGACAGATTGTTGAGATGGGACCACGCCAGCGAGTATTTGACTCCCCTCAGCACACCTACACTCAGAAACTACTTTCTGCCGTACCAGTGGCTGACCCTCACTACCGTCGCGAACACCTACTGCTGGAGGGAGATATCCCAAGTCCTATTCGTAAGGTAGGGGATGAGCCAACGGTGTTCTCCTTAGACGAAATAGAAGCTGGTCATTTCGTCTCACGTGGCGGCGCTTCGCACTGCCTGTAGTCATCCGCAGTAAACATCAACAATAAGCTTTTGGAGAACTGTAAAATGAAAAAGACAACACTGTTCCAAGCCTGCACATTGGCGGCCGCCATGGCGACAGCAACTGCCAGCCACGCAGGCTCGCTGACGATAGCCTCGCCACAAGACCCAGGCAGTTGGGATCCTATTGACACCTTTTTGGTTAACTGGGCCTCGGTAGCCACCAATATCTTTGATGGACTAACCTACCGTGGCCCTGATCTTGAGCTGGTTCCTGGGCTAGCCACAGCATGGGAAGAGCTGGACAACGGTACGCGCCTACGTTTCACGCTACGCGAAGGCGTTGTTTTTCATAACGGAGAACCGTTCAACGCCGAGTCAGTCAAGTTCACCTTTGATCGGCTACTTGGCGAAGAGGGCGCACGCGGTCCACAGCGCTCGAACTACACCGCTATCGAACGTGTCGATATTGTTGATGACTACACCGTTGACTTCTATTTAAATGAACCCGACCCCGTATTGCTCACGAAGTTAGCTGGCTACGGAGCCATGATCGTGCCTCCCGGTTACATTGAGGAGCATGGCGACGATTATTTTAATACCCACCCTGTAGGCACTGGTCCCTTTAAAGTAGTCGACTACACGCCACGTTCTGATGTGCAACTGGAAGCATTTACCGATCACTGGGGCGGCACGCCCAAGCTCAATAGCGTCACCTATCGCTTCATCTCTGAGCCATCTACGGCCGTCGCCGAGCTGCAGGCAGGACGAATCGACATTGTGCTTCCACCAACTATCCCTATCGGCATGATTGGCGCGATCAACGATCATCCCAATACTAAGGTAGTCAGCGTCGCATCACCGACGGTAGAAGCGCTCCGCTTTGATACCCAGTCTGGTATCACCGCTGACGAGCGTGTGCGCCAAGCCATTATCATGGCAGTGGATCGCCAGGCGATTGTTGATTCCATTCTGGCTGGCGAAGGAAACGTTATCGCCAGTTTCCAAGGCAGCCAATCGTTTGGATTCGATTCGGAACTAGAGCCTTATCCTTATGACCCTCAGCGCGCCCAAGAGCTGCTCAGGGAAGCAGGCGTAGAACCAGGGGCTACGCTCCAGATTGATGTGCGTGGCAATGACTCAACCTTTGCCGAAGTTGCTCAGGTGGTTGCCGCCTATCTGCAAAGTGTAGGACTCAATGCTTCCATTCAGCCTTATGAAACCAATGTGCTACTCAATGACATCATTCCAGCAGGACGCACCGGTGCAATGTTTCAGCAGAAGTGGGGCGGCTGGACGTTTGACTACGACAACACTGCTTACCTGATGTATCACACAGGCGAACGCTGGAACCCTTACGACAGCGATGAACAACTAGACGAGATGCTCAACGCACAGCGCGGTATTTTGGACCGCGATGCGCGCGAAACGCTACTGCAGGATATCGCTCGCTATACCCAGGAGCGCGCACTTGAAATGCCACTTTATAGTTTGAACGCTCTGTACGGCGTGGGAGAGCGGGTAGAAAATTTTGAACCGGCGCCCGATAACCGGATACGCCTGACCAACGTCGACGTCTCTGAATAAGTCCAATTCGCCGCCGCCATGAACGGCGGCGGCCATTTGTTTATCGAGAGGGAGGCCACGTGGCCAAGTTTCTTTTCTACCGATTGCTACAAGCACTGTTTGTGCTAGTAGCCGTAACGCTGATCGTTTCGTTTGCGATTCGCCTTACAGGCGATCCGGCGGTGATGCTGGCACAAGGCGCTGGAAGTATCACCGAGGCGGACCTAGAACGCATTCGCGAAGCCCTGGGCCTGAATCAACCGTTTTTGGTCCAGTATCTAGAGTTCCTTAAAGGGTTGTTTACCGGTGACCTGGGGCGCAGTTTTATGGGCGGTACGCCGGTAAGTGAGCTGGTCGGCCGAGCTCTGCCTGCCACGCTGGCTCTCGCCTTCGCATCACTTGTGGTGTCTATTGTTGTTTCGATTCCGCTGGGTATTAAAGCTGCTGTTTCGCGCGGCAAATGGCCCGATCAGTTGATTCGTATTCTATCGCTTGTAGGGCTTTCTTTTCCGAACTTCTGGCTCGCCATCATGCTGGTGCTGCTGCTTTCGATTACCTTTAACTTGCTTCCTCCTAGCGGCATGGAAGGGTGGCAAAGCTTTATCATGCCAGCAGCGACGATGGGCATTATTTTGACAGCAACCAACGTGCGTTTGGTAAGAACCACGATGCTGGAAACGCTCCGCTCACAGTACATCATGGTGGCAAGAGCTAAGGGCCTTTCCAACTCCGTCGTGCTTTATAAGCACGCTCTGCGCAACTGCTCGATTCCCCTAATCACCTATTTTGGCTTGCAGTTCGGCGGGTTACTCGGCGGTATCGTCGTGGTTGAACGAGTGTTCAATTGGCCAGGACTTGGCACATTGGCCTTCGATGCCGTGGCCGCCCGTGACTATCCAGTGCTACAAGGCGTTATCACAATCCTCTCGCTGATGATTATCTCCATCAATCTGCTGGTCGATATCGCTTACGGCTTTGTCGATCCGCGCGTGCGTAAGAGCTAGGTGCCATTATGTCGGTAAATTCTCTTGATTTGGAGCGTTTCAAAAGCTTCGAGTTCATCATGGGTGCCCTGCTAGTCGGCGGTATTACCTTTGCAGTGCTATTTTCAGGCTGGCTATTTCCAGGCGGCGGAAGCGACGTTAATCTCGCCATGCGGTTAACCCCGCCACTCGCCGATGGCAGCTTCCCGCTCGGTACGGACCCACTGGGCCGCGACATTCTCGCTCGGGTCATTATCGGTGGTGAAATTTCACTAAAGGTGGGGTTCTACTCTGCTTTGGGAGCGGTAGTGCTGGGTATCGTCATGGGACTGCTTTCGGGCTACTACGGCGGTATTGTTGATATGATCGTCATGCGTTTTGCCGACGTGCAGCTCGCGCTCCCTTTCATTCTGCTCGCCATCACGTTTATCGCGGTCATCGGGGGCGGACTGACCAATATGATTATTCTGCTGATCGTCTCTCAATGGGTGCAGTACGCTCGTCTAGTCAGAGGGTCGGTACTGTCACTTAAAGATCGCGAATTTATTCTTTCTGCCCAGGCGATTGGCGTGCGCGACTGGCGTATTCTCTTCCAGCACCTGCTTCCCAACCTGCTTGGCCCGGTGATTGTGCTAATGACGCTCAATGTGGCGAACAATATTCTACTGGAAAGCAGTCTCACCTTCCTTGGACTTGGCGTCGACCCAGTGATCCCCAGTTGGGGCGGCATGCTGGCTGAAGGCCGTACCTATCTCCAAACTGCCTGGTGGATCAGCGTATTTCCTGGTGTAGCGATCCTGCTCACCGTACTGGGTCTTAACCTGCTTGGCGACTGGCTACGCGATACCTTAGATCCAACGGGGCGGACGTCACAATGACATTACTGCTAGACACCACATTTGAGCGCAGCGTCGATGCGCTCGTGGCACAGTATCAGCGCCAGCTATCACCCGGTGATGAGCTGACTGCCTGGGTTTTCGATGACCAACCCACTCGACAACACGCCGAACAGTTACTTGCTCAGCACGGTATCAAGGCACGCTTTTACAGCGCCTATAAGCCGCTAATTCACTACTTTATTGAAAGCATTAACGAAACTCTCGGCGATTGCCCACTGCGCGCAATACATATCCGCTATCCTGCGCCCGAAGAGTCCCCCCAACGTTTTCTGCTGGAAGCTTATCCTCTGGCCGGGCTACTCGATAAGCAGGTGGCGCTGACCTGGGAAGCAGTGCCTTGCGCAACCCAGACTGCGCTCTATCACTATGAACTGACGCTGACCAACGACGCTGGCCAGCACGAACAAATCAGCGTCGCTGCTCCCAACCGGCGCCACCTCGACCATGTAAATGCTTGGCAGCTCTCTCCTTGCGGCTGGATTGCTTGGCGCACCGCGAATGGCGAGGGAGATAGTACGTATTACACTTGCGATTACGAGCGTCTGTTTGAAGTGGCAATGGAGACGATCATCCAAACGCCCTGGTCAACCAAGCAGCCCTTTTTCGAAGAACTGAATATCAGCGTTAACCTGCCGATCCAAGACACATCACTACCTTTTGGTAGAGAGCACATCAGCCTCACCGAAGGTATGCATGAGGAACTCTACTTTTCGCTACTGGAGTATTATCAGTGCCATGCTGGTTTACCACTAGGAGATCGTTCGATTCAGCCTGGGCAGATTGTGCCGGAAATTCGTAACTGTCCTGAAAAGCCAATGTCACTGATGATCAGTCTACGGCCGCTATGTAAATCTATAGCCCCTACTCAAGGCGATATTGCGCTTGATACGGCTCCGCATCCTCCCAGCGTTCCAAAAATCACCAAGCAGTTGGAAGCTCTCGGCGGCGACATTATCAACGCCAAGAGTCGCTGCGGGCGCTTACTGTCTGCACGTTATCGTCAAGGAAGCGACCGTGCAGTAATGATTAGCGCTGCGCAGCATGCTAATGAGCCTTCAGGCATCGTTGGCGCCCTTCGTGCTGGGCGTGATCTAGCGCTGCAAGCGGGCACACACTTTGTGCTTTCACCTTTAGAAAACCCCGATGGCTACCGTCTACAGCAACGACTAGTCGCTGAGCAGCCAACCCATATGCATCATGCGGCGCGTTATACGGCCTTTGGCAACGACTTACAGGCACAAGCGGCCAATGGTGAGTTCGAGCTTGCCATCCGTGAACGGGCCAAGGCGTTAAGCGGCGCCAATCTGCATATCAATTTGCATGGCTACCCTGCGCATGAATGGACTCGCCCCTTAACCGGCTACATACCACGTAACTTTGAGCTATGGTCAATCCCCAAGGGCTTCTTTCTCGTCATCCGCTATCATCAAGAGTGGGAAACGCAGGCCCAAGCGTTACTAGAAGGGGTTACCGATCACCTATCAACCGTACCGGGATTGGTTGAGTATAACCAACGCCAAATCGAGGTTTTCGAGGCTCATGCCGGTAGCTTGGAGTTCTTGACGCGCCACCATATCCCCTACTTGCTAACGCCTGACGACCAACAGCTGACCCCGCTACAGCTGATTACTGAGTATCCAGACGAGACGATTTACGATGACGACTTCATTATAGCGCACCAAGTGCAGTACGAGACCGTAATGAGCGCCTATCGCAGCTATCAGTCTATGATGCTCCCTTGCACGCAGGGTTGAGCTGCTCACTCATAAAGAGAGTGCACAATGATCGATAATAAACTCCCACTGCTCAACTGCGACATGGGCGAAAGCTTCGGTAATTGGTCGATTGGCTTAGATGCCGACGTAATGCCTTACGTCGATTGTGCCAATATCGCCTGTGGCTATCATGCCTCAGACCCCCATGTCATGCGCCGCACGGTCGCCTTGGCCAGTCAGCATGGCGTGCGTATTGGCGCCCACCCCGGCTACCCTGACTTAATGGGGTTTGGTCGTCGCTCTATGGCCTGCTCGCCCGCAGAAGTAGAGGATATGGTGCTGTACCAGGTCGGTGCGCTGGCCGGAATTTGCCAAGCAGAAGGCGTGACGCTGAGCTACATAAAGCCCCATGGAGCGATGTATAACGACATGGCGGCGAATCTTGAGTTATTGGAAGGCGCCATGCGTGCGGTACGTGCTTATGATGCCAACCTTCCGCTAATGGTCATGGCAACTGCCGATCCAGAACCTCATCGTCAGTTGGCGAAACAAATGGGCGTTACCCTGTGGTTTGAAACGTTCGCTGACCGCGCTTATGAAGCAACCGGCCATCTCGCCTCTCGCCGCCTGGCAGGCGCTGTCCACCACGACCAAGCCACTATCGTTGCGCAAGCTGTTGCGCTCGCCAAAGGCGAGGCGCTGACCGCCCGCGACGGTAGCGCGCTGCATCTACCCTGCGACACCCTGTGCGTGCACGGCGACAATCCTGAGTCGGTGGCTGCCGTGCGCGCGATTCGTGATGCCTTTACGGCGCTGGAGTCTGCGTGAAACTGCGTTTAGAAACGGCGGCCATGGACGCCGTAACGGTACGACTGTTTGACACTATCGATGAAGCCAATATGGCGTGGATCATAGCTGCCGATCAAACCCTACGCGATGCGCTGGGCGAGGCACTCATTGACCTGATTCCCTCCTATACCACGCTGCTGGTGCACTACGACAGCCAGCAACTAACCTTTGGCCAAGTCGCTACGCTGATTCGCAGTGCGTTGCGCCACTTAACGCCTGCCGAATCGCAGAACGGTCAGTTGCATGAGATCCCCGTGTGGTATGACGAAAGCGTTGGCCCTGAGCTTCCGCTGGTGGCAAAACGCGCAGGGCTCAGCGTTGACTCTCTGATCGAGCGTCACTGCGACCATGATTACTGCGTTTTCGCGCTGGGCTTTGCCCCCGGCTACGGTTTTATGGGGTTGGTAGACGAAGGCATCGCCACGCCTCGCTTGAAAACACCCCGCCGCAAAGTCGCGGCAGGCAGTGTGGGCATTGCCGATCGACAAACGGCTATCTACCCGCTCCTTTCTCCAGGGGGATGGAATATTTTAGGTCGCACCGCCGTACCGCTATTTGAATACGCTAAGCGGGGCGAGCCCCTGCTGCGCCCTGGCGATAAGGTGCGCTTTAAAGCGATTGGCAAAGCAGAGTTTGAAGCATCAGGCGGCGATACAACGCCAATGGAGGAGCGGCCATGAGCCAGGCAATGCTAACGGTTAAGCAGGCCGGACCACTGGCTCTGATTCAAGACTTAGGGCGGTTCGGCGTGGGTCATTTGGGAGTCACCCAGAGCGGTGCCGCCGACTGGATTTCATTTCGCTGGGCAAACTGGCTCCTCGGTAACGCACCTGATAGCGCGGCACTGGAGATTGTTATGGGTGGCAACCTCAGCTTGGTTGCCAATGCCGAGGTGCGCTTAGCACTCACTGGGGCCGACCTTGGCGCTACCATCGATGGACAGCCATTAGCCACCAACACCAGCTTTCTGCTGCGTTCCGGTCAAACACTCATTTTCAGCCAGCCCCGGCGTGGCCTACGGGCCTATCTCGCGTTTCCTGGCGGATTAAACGCACCAACGATTCTGGGCAGCCGTGCCTGCACTGCCCGCGAACAAATTGGCGGGCTCCATGACGACGGCAGACCGCTACAAACCGGCGACCAGCTCACCTGGCAAGGTAGCTCACCCGGTGAGCGCAGCTTGCCTGAAGGAACAGCCCCTGCCATGCCGGAAAAAAGCTGCCAACTCAGCATGGTGCTTGGCTCGCAGGCTTCACGTTTCGCCGGACGCAGCCTGTACAACGCTTTTAACCAGCCTTGGACAGTAGATAACCGCGCTGATCGCATGGGTATTCGTCTCACCGGCCAGCCTCTGCATTGCACGCTCGGTGGCATTATTTCTGAAGGAATTCCCCTTGGCGCCGTGCAAATCCCACCCGACGGCCAGCCGATTGTGTTAATGAATGACCGCCAAACCATTGGTGGCTATCCTCGCCTTGGTGCGCTTACCCCGATGGCCTGTGCGCTGCTTGCTCAATGCGTACCGGGAACCGAGGTGCGTTTGAGCCCTGTCAGTGCCAGCCAAGCGCAAATTGCCTATCGGAAGCAATTAAGCCATTGGATCGAGTAGGAAGGGGAGTCGCCTCCCCTGTCCTCTCACACCA